>JAJFHB010000240.1 GCA_021775795.1 Hyphomicrobiales bacterium
GGTCTACGTTCAGATATGGATCGAGTTTACGCAGGCGCACGCTATAACCACGTGCCTGCAAAAGTGCACCGAGAGCAGCTGCAGCTAAACCCTTTCCGAGGGAGGAAACCACGCCGCCGGTGATGAAAATATACCGCGCCATGGACGGAGATTTATACACGAGTCGGAGAAATGCAAAAGAGGGATTATGATTATTGCACAGATGGTTTGTCACATTTCCGTCTACGCAAGTTGCGCGGGAAATTGAATTGATGTAGCGAGAGATCCTGTGCGGCAGTTTTCACAGGTTTCAATAGTTTTTCTGTTTTGTTTTGTCTCGCGAAGCTGCGATTGATGTGCAGCCAGTTTTTGTCCCCTCTGACAGTGTTGTGATCTCAATCTGTGAACAGGTACAATAGCTGACAAGGAATGGCGGAAGCAAAACGCTCCGACCATGTGGTGCGTGCTTGAAATGAATAGGCAATTAGGTATGGGCAACCGTTAGGCATGGGCAACCTGGGCGAGCAAATCAGTGCAGAGTTACGTGACATTTCACGTTATGGGTTCGAAGCCCGGTGGTCCCGATACTGGCCACTGGTGTTCGATGTTGTCGAGACCGACCCGGAGACAGTTAGCAACGTCCGGGACGCCATCGTTGAAATGGAAGAGCGCATCGCTGCCGGCGAGAACCGCCCGACCCTTGACCGGTTGCTGGGTGATCAGCGGGGCGTCTGGCAGGAAGAGGCAGAAAGTGTCTTCTTCGAGTTCATCCAACCTTTCATTCACGCCGACGGCACATCTGAAGAGCGCGAAGCTCTCTATAATGAGCTTCAGCAGGTCAAGCAGGACGTAAAGACAAAAATCGAATCAACGGAAAGAGCGAAAGCCTTCCCCGAATACGTCCTGGCACTGGACTATGTCGTTGCGTTTGGAACGATTGCTTCGATGGCGTTTTCAAAATCGGACCAGCGCCCTGTCCGCACAAGCCCCGCTGCCTCCCCGGCAGCAGCACCCGTTGCTGCACCCGCCGCAGCGGCACCAAATGTGACACAAAACCCACCTGCCGCCCCAACTCCTGGCACGGCGACACCCGCACCTGCTGCACCCCAGCTTTCCGCAAATTCACCAGCCGCTCCCGCGGCCCCCCTGCCGACAGTTCCACCAATCAACGAACCACGTGCGGCAGCGCCAAAGGAGCCACGCAAGCGCCGCGTTGGCCTCTTTGTTACTTTGTTTGTCCTTATACTGCTCCTCGCCGCAGGCGGAGCGACTTTGGTGCTGCGCCCGGAGCTTTTGAACGTCGAGAAGTTGATGGCGATGTTGCCCGGTGATGGTTCATTCGATACAGCGATTGATGAATTCGTGGCCCGAACCGCATCTTCCTGTCCCATTGCCGACGAAGAACTATCTCTTGCCAGCGTCACAGGGCTGGAACCCTGCATCACCACAGCCAAAGCAGAGGCGACTGGAGCATTCCAAATGCTTGTTTCAGATGCAGGCGGTACGTGGTCACTGAATAATGGGGTTGAAGACTGGGATGCCCCGGCGGGAGAGCAGAAGGACAAACTCATGCTGGCGTGGGAACATCTGCGTGAGCTGCGGGAAGCCTACGACGATCAGATAACCCAGAACGTCATCCGCTTTGACGATCAGTTCTACCCTCCCGATGAGGAGCGTGACGCGCAGGGCTGGCGGTTTGCCGTTTGGCTTTGCACATGCAATGCCAACGCCGAGTTGGTGGAAATCGGCGATCCGGAACGTGCCCATCGCGTCTTTATCAGCGGGCCAGAGCTTGTAACAACGCCACACACCTACAACAATCTTGTCGCACTTCTGCGCGACTTCTTTTTGAGTGGTGAGCAGTTGGGCGATCCAGCGCAGGTAGCTTTGACCGTAGAGCAGTTTGACCTGCCACACGGCCTCACTGCCGGCCCGCGCCTGGGTGGTCCGTTCTCAACCCGCCGCGCGACCGAAGATGCCGTCAACGAATTGAAGGATTTCTACAGGGCGTTGCAATTCAGCATCATTGATGTCGACCTGCGCTAGCGCAGGAAACTTCCTATTCGGAAGCCGGCACTTGAGGTTCATCAGGCTCAGCGTTCAATGACGGCAGCTGAGGAAGTGCACTTTCACCATCACCCGCCTCTCCTGAACCATCTGATCCTTCCGACTGTTCCACATTGTCGAAGATGGAACCTTCCTCTCCGTCCTGCCCTGCGAGGACCGTCAGCAGGATAGACGTGGAAAAGAACGCCGCCGCGAGAACTGCGGTTGCCCGGGTCAGGAGGTTTGCCGCACCACGGCCGGAAAACATGTTTCCACCGCCTCCGCCGCCGCCCATACCAAGGGCACCACCTTCAGAGCGTTGCAAAAGGACGACGCCCACAAGCGTGAGCGCGATGATAAGGTGAACGATGAGCAGCACCGCTGTCATTTGAATAACCCGTTAGCCACTATGAGGATGTTACGATTCTGTGCCCGGCGGCAGAACCAGCCCGCAGCACTTCGGGGGCCTTTTACAGCAATCGGCAATAAATGCAAACCACTCCCGAAAAAGATCAAAGTCAATATCACCTACTCCCGGCAGGCCGCCGACCCGCACTATGCGCCAGCACAATTCCACCAATCAATATAAGTCCCATACCTGCGAAACTTCCGTATGAAGGCCATTCGTTGAATACGAGCCAGCCAATAAGCAACGCGAATATCACCGAAGAATATCTGAACGGCGCCAATACGTTGGCTGGCGCCAGCCTGAAGGCCAGAATGTTTGCCGCCTGGGTCGCGATCGCGAACGGCCCCATGAGCGCCAGTATTGCCCATTGAGACGGCTCCAGAGGCTGCCAGAACAACAACCCGGGAATGGCAATGATCGCACAAGCGACAAGATTGACCGTAAAAACAATGACCGGAACACTGTCACGTGCCGCTGTGTGCTTTATGACCGCCGACTCAACACCCCAGATAAGCGCCCCTGCCAAGGCTGCAAGGGCACCGGGCGAAAGAAATGCGACCGAATCGACGCTGGGTTCTGCGGCAATAATGCCGCCAACAAAGCAGATTGCAGCAGCGAACGCCGTAACCGGCTTGACGCGCTCACCCAAAAGCAATGCAGCAAACACGATCATGAACACGCCGTTTGTCAGGGTGATGGCCTGTACATTTGCAAAAGGCATATGGGTGACGGCGTAAAAAACGCAACTCAATCGGGTTACGGCGAAGATCGCGCGAAGCACATGCCACCAGATTGCACTCTTTGTGTCCGGTGCAATCACGACGTCTTCGCGCGCCGATCGAGCTCTCATGACCAGATAAAATGGTGCGATCGACAGGACGCCGGCGATATAGCGGAAAAAGGTGATCTGTACCGGCGGCAGATCGTTCGCTGCAAGCTTTGGCAACATCAGAAGCAATCCACCGGTTACAACGCCGACCAGGGTCCAGGCGGCGCCGGCAAGCGGTTGCTCGGGTTGTTTCACAGATACGCCGATATGATGCCGAAAAAGTCTGCAGCCTGCAGACTTGCGCCGCCGACGAGGGCTCCATCGACATTCTCAACCGCCATCAGTTCCACAGCATTTGAGGGTTTCACGGAACCGCCGTAAAGAATGCGCACCCGGCTCGCCACCTCATCGCCAACTTCCGCGGCAAGTCGTTTTCGAATGTGAGCGTGCACCTTTTTGACATCATCCGCCGTTGGCGTGAGCCCGGTGCCAATCGCCCACACAGGCTCGTAGGCTATGACGGTATTTGCAGCCGTAACTGCATCTGGAAGTGAATTCTTCAGTTGCGATCCGACAACACGCAACGTCGCGTTATCATTGCGCTCTTCAATCGTTTCTCCAAGGCAGATGATGGCGACAAGTCCGGCTGCATGGGCAGCTTCCGCCTTTGCCCGCACAAGGTTGTTGCTTTCCCCGTGGTCGGCACGGCGTTCAGAGTGGCCGACAATGATTGCCTTCGCGCCTGCATCCTTCATCATCACGGCCGAAAGGTCTCCGGTATGGGCCCCGGATTCCGAGACGTGACAATCCTGGGCGCCAATCTTGATGCCTGTTCCTTTGGCTGCTTCCCGAAAGGCCATGAGCAATGTTGCCGGCGGGCAAATCATAATTTCGCATGCAGGCTTACCCGACGCACGCTCCAGCAAGCGGGATAATGCCGCGAGTTCCTTTCGCGACCCCTTCAAGCCGTTCATTTTCCAGTTTCCAGCTACCAGAGCCCGGGGTTTTCGTTGCGCCATGGAGTGTTGCCTCAGATATGTAGTTGCCAAAATTTTGCCTGATGCATAACAGAATTTGCCGGCACTGCTAACTGCTTAGCCACACTAACAACAGCTGCTGAATGAGAAATAGTTGCAATACGGCGTACAAGTGTGCGATCCGGTTGCCGATCCTAAGCCATCTACGTATGATGCGCGCAGATTCAGTGACTTAACCTAAGTGACAGAGAATACATCGGCACAAATATCCATGTGCTAGGCTTCCGGCCTCGACTGACGGCCATGAAGTACATTCAGGTACAAAATCCATGCTCAGTGCAATGCGTGACAATGTTGGCGGTTGGGTTGCCAAAATCTTTATTGGATTGTTGGCCCTCAGCTTTGCTGTGTGGGGCATCTCCGACATCTTCTCCACCGACCGTGGATCGACCCTTGTCGTGGTTGGTGATCAGGAAATCTCCTACACCGAATATGAATTCGAGTTTCAACAGCGCGTACAGCAATTGTCGCGACAGTTTGGACAACCTGTCAGTCTTGATCTGGCGCGGAGCCTTGGCATTCACCGGCAAGTTCTTGCCGACATGATCAACAATGCTGTGATCGACAATCAGGTAGAAGCCCTCAAGCTTGCCATTTCTGATGACACCATCGCCCAGCGTATCGCCGCCGACCCCAGGTTTCACGATAGCCAGGGTCGTTTTGACGCCACAGGCTTCCGCCAACTCCTTGCCGCGAATGGCATGACGGAGCAGTCCTTTGCCCAACTCGAACGCGAGACAATTTTGCGGACCGAAATCGCCGGCGCGCTTTCCGGTGGACTTCACATTCCCGATGCCCTCATCGAGGCGATGGCACGCCAGCGAGACGAAAGCCGCACTGTAAGTATTTTCACTTTACCGGCTACAGCAATCAGCGAAGCCTCTGATCCGACGGATGAGGAGCAACTGGCCTACTACGAAGAAAACAAGCGCTCATTCACAGCGCCTGAGTACCGCACTCTTGTGGTCCTGCGACTCGAACCAGAAGACGTCGCAGAATCACTTTCAGTATCGGAGGAAGAAGTTCGCCAGATCTATGACCAGCGAATTTCCGATTACACCACTGCCGAGACACGCGATGTGCAGCAAATCTCGTTTCAAAGCCTGGATGAGGCTCAAGAAGCGCGGGACCGCATAACGGCTGGGTCAGACTTCCTTGCTATTGCAGAGGAGAAAGGTCTCAACCCGGTCGATTATTCGCTTGGCCAGCTCGAATATCGTGAGATTGCCGATCAAGCCATCGCTGATACAGCGTTTACATTGGATGCCGGCGCCGTAAGTCAACCGATCGAGGGGAGACTGGCCATTGTCCTGTTACGGGTCGTCGCCATCGAACCGGAAACGGTGCGCACATTCGAAGAAGTTCGCCCGGAAATTGAAAGCCGTCTCGGACTTGAACGCGCTCAGGAAGAAATATTGAACCTTCATGACGCGGTCGAAGATGCCCGCGCCGAAGGCGCAACTCTTGACGAGATCGGCGACCAGTTCGACCTGCCGGTCAATGTTGTTGATGCGGTCGATCAAAGTGGCAGAGATCCGCAGGACAATGTTGTTGAAAACATCACCGCCGCATCAGCCGTGCTGCGTGTTGCCTTCGAAAGCGATATTGGCATTGAGAATGATCCGGTGGATACGGAGCAGGAAGGTTTTGTCTGGGTTGATGTGATTGAAATTACCCCGCCCGCGATCCGTCCGTTTGAAGAAGTCAGCGCAGAAATTGTTGAGTTGTGGAAAGACCAGCAATCAGGTGCGGCACTTCTCGAACTGGCTCAGGAACTGCTTGAGCGCGCCCGCGGCGGAATTCCCCTGGATGTACTCGCAGAGGAATACACAGCAGAGTTGGTGAGTTCCGATCCGGTCACACGAACGGACACAACCGAAACGCTCTCTGCGACAGCTGTGTCAAATCTGTTTCGCACACCGCTGGATGCTTTCACTCTGGCGCAAAGTGCCGACGGCGAAACTTTTGTCATCCTTCAGGTAACCTCTGTTGAGGCGCCGGAATTTGATGCCGAGGGTTCAGTCGCAGCCTCTCTGCGGGAAGAGCTGATATCCGATATGAACGAAGACTTCCTCGACCAGTATGTGAGCGGGCTGCAAAGCTCCATCGGGATTGAGATCAACGAGGATATCTGGCAGCAATTGCACGGTGAGCAGTCCTGAGTATTCTGACAAAGTGTTAAGAGCGGCGGCTGCCTCAATGAGTGCGGCGATGTTCCAGAGTTCGAGTTGAGATGATCGTATCCCCCGATAGTGAGACTTTTGCGACCAGCTATGATGCCGGCATTCCTCAGGTGGTCTGGACACGTATGGTTGCAGATCTTGAGACGCCCGTATCGGCCATGCTCAAACTGGCACACAACGAAAGATACAGCTTTCTTCTTGAATCTGTAGAAGGTGGAGCGGTTCGCGGGCGCTACTCGGTTATCGGTATGCGCCCAGATTTGATCTGGCGCACCATCAACGGCAAAGCAGAAATCAACCGTACTGCCGCGAGCGATTCCGAAAATGGATTCGTGGCAATTGATGCGGCTCCGCTCGAATCACTTCGCATGCTGCTGGCTGAATCGCACATTGAGCTTCCAGATGATCTCCCGCCCATGGCGTCAGGCATATTCGGTTATCTGGGTTACGACATGGTCAGGCAGATGGAACACCTGCCGGACCAAAACCCAGACGCTCTTGGCCTTGCCGATGCCATCATGATCAGGCCAACGACCATG
>JAJFHB010000025.1 GCA_021775795.1 Hyphomicrobiales bacterium
GGCCTTCCGGCAAGACGCGCTGTGCCGCGCGATGTGGGGCACCGGGCAAGCAGCGCAACGCTGCCGGAGGGCCGATGTGGGCCACCGAAGGCCGGGTTATCGCGCCCGCTGGACTGCGTTACGGGCCCCTTCTGGACGGCAAGTCCACGGCGGTTCCCGTGCCTTGCCAGCAGACGCGATAACCCGGTCAAACCGATTTCATATCGACGTGAAATGCTCTAGTACGCCCGGATCAATTGGGCAATGGGGTCGATTGCTGCAAGATCCGCTCTCGCACACGACTGCATCACTTATCTGTAATGACTTCGGATCGCGGCAGCGGCAGCAACAGGGCACAGGACCAGAGACGCCAGGGACAATGCTGCCAGGATCAGAAGTGACGGGGTGAAGAGATCAGGCATTGTGTTTGCACCGGAGGAGGCGCTGACGCCAAAGATCAAAACCGGAATGTAGAGTGGCAGAATCAACAGGGAAACCAGCAAACCGCCGCGCCGGATATCCAGGGTGAGTGCAGCCCCAAGCCCCGCCAGGAAGCTGAGAGCCGGGGTGCCGAGCAGGGTAGAAACAATGAGCGGACCGGCTGCCTGCGGGTCGAGGTTCAACAACAATCCGAACACCGGTGCGAGAATTGCCAGCGGCACACTGGTTGATAGCCAGTGGGCGACGGTCTTGCAGATAACAATGAGTTCAAGCGGTGCTGGACCCATCATCATCTGCTCCAGAGAGCCATCCTCATGGTCGGGCTGGAAGAGGCGGTCGACAGAGAGCAGGACGGATAGGAGCAGCGCAATCCATATGGCGCCCGGGGCAATGCGCTGCAGCAATGCATTATCGGGGCCGAGGCCAATCGGCAGAAGAATGACGACCACAAGAAAGAAGCCCAGGGCTGTGCCGACGCCACCGCCCTGGCGGTAGGCCAGCGTGAGGTCGCGGGAGATCAGTGTCCAGATGAGCTTCACGGCCGTACCCTTCCCTGCAGCTCAAGCTCGTTATTGAACTCAATGCCAATCTCCACATGGCTTGAAGCAATTATCATCCCGCCTTCTGCTAGATGTGGCCGCATGACATCGCAAAGGGCTTTCGTCGAAGCCTTGTCGAGGCCGACGGTCGGCTCGTCCAGAAACCAGATCGGACGTGCAATCGCGGTCAAACGGGAGAGGGTCAGGCGGCGGCGCTGCCCCGCTGACAAAAGTGCCGCCGGTATCGCTGCATGATGCATGAGGTCAAAGGGCAGCAAGTCATTTTCGTCAAAGATGCCACCATTGTAACGAACCCAGAAGGCGAGATTTTCTTCAACCGTGAGGGCTGGTTTCACAGCATTTGCATGGCCCACATAGTGAGAGTGCTGCGAGAGCGCCAGGTCATCGTGGCCGCCGTGGAGTTCAACAGAGCCTGATTCCGGCTGGATGAAGCCCGCCAGTATTCTCAGCAAGCTGGTCTTGCCCGCCCCGTTCGGTCCTGACAGCAGTAAAGCCTCCCCGCTGGACAGGGTGAAGGATATGTCGGCGAACACGGTTCGGCCGCCCCGCACGCAGGTCACATTTTCGGCATCAATCTTCATCGGCCTTGAAGCATCGCCCCGCGCATTCCACCTTTTCATCTCCTCTACAGCAACAGAGCCTTCGGGGCTATACAAACGGAAAATGCCGCATTCAACTTCGGCTTTAGAATTATTGGCAAAGCCGGGCAAACCGGATACACAAGCAGCCATCATCCCAGCGGGACAGCATTTTTGGCGCGATTGATTCGTGCATGTCTGTTGCGGCACTTACACGCGTTGGCCTTCTGCAGGAAGTATTCCTGCCGTTTCGTAACACTCACGCGTCAATCGTCTGGATCGCCTAACCCTTCACCCGATATTGTTTTCAGAGCAGATGGAATTCAAATGACCGGCACCACACCTTCTTCATTGGACAGTTTCAAATGCCGCCGCAAACTTAAAGTCGGCAGCAAGACGTATGAGTATTTCAGCCTCAAGGCGGCCGAAAAAAATGGCCTGAAAAACATCTCGAAACTGCCTTTCTCCTTGAAGGTCCTTCTGGAAAACCTGTTGCGTCATGAAGATGGCCGTTCGGTCAAGGCGGCCGACATCAAGGCTATTGCAACGTGGGTATCGAAACGCCGAAGCACGCGGGAAATCGCCTTCAGGCCGGCGCGGGTGCTCATGCAGGATTTTACCGGCGTACCAGCGGTTGTTGATTTGGCAGCCATGAGAGATGCCATGGAATCCCTTGGCGGCAATGCAAAGAAGATCAATCCGCTGACGCCGGTGGACCTGGTCATCGATCACTCGGTCATGGTGGATCACTTCGGCACCGCCTCGTCATTCAAGGCAAATGTGGACCGCGAGTATGAGCGCAACGGCGAGCGTTACGAGTTTCTGCGCTGGGGAGCCGAAGCGTTTGACAACTTCCGCGTGGTTCCGCCGGGCACCGGCATCTGCCACCAGGTAAACCTCGAATATCTTGCCCGCACAGTGTGGACCAAGAACGAGCGTACGGCGAAGGGCACTGTGACCGTTGCCTTTCCAGACACACTGGTTGGAACCGACAGCCATACAACGATGGTCAACGGTCTGTCCGTTCTCGGCTGGGGTGTCGGCGGCATTGAAGCTGAAGCGGCCATGCTTGGCCAGCCCATATCCATGCTGATCCCGGAAGTGGTTGGTTTCAAGTTTAGCGGCAAGATGCTGGATGGCGTGACGGCCACGGATCTGGTTTTGACCGTGGTGCAGATGCTTCGCGAGAAAGGCGTGGTCGGCAAATTTGGTGAATTCTTTGGTCCCGGCCTCAACAATCTCTCGCTTGAGGATCAGGCAACGATTGCCAACATGGCGCCGGAGTATGGGGCGACCTGCGGGATCTTTCCGATCGATGCCGATACACTCAACTATCTTTCCGCAACCGGCCGCTCGACGGCTCAGGTCGCGCTCGTCGAAAAATACGCCCGGGCGCAGGGCATGTACCGGACGCGTAATGCTGCAGACCCGGTGTTCACGGATACGCTGGAGCTTGATCTCGCAAGTGTTGAACCCAGCCTTGCCGGTCCAAAGCGCCCGCAGGACCGGGTTGCTCTCAAGAATGCAGCACCTGCATTTGCAACTTCCCTGAGTGGCGAATTTGGCAAAACCGAGGGACATGGTGAGCGCTTTGCCGTGGAGGATTCCAATTTCGACCTTGGCCACGGCGATGTGGTGATTGCAGCCATTACGTCGTGCACCAATACCTCCAATCCATCCGTCATGATCGGCGCCGGCCTGTTGGCGCGCAATGCGATCAAGAAGGGTCTTACCGTCAAGCCGTGGGTGAAGACGTCGCTGGCGCCGGGAAGTCAGGTGGTGACGGAGTATCTGAAGAAATCCGGCCTGCAAAAAGACCTGAACAAGCTCGGCTTCGACCTGGTTGGATATGGCTGCACCACGTGTATCGGTAATTCCGGGCCGCTGCCTGAGGCGATATCGAAGACCATATCAAAGAATGATCTGGTGGCCTGTTCCGTCCTGTCGGGCAATCGCAACTTTGAAGGGCGGATCAGCCCTGATGTGCGGGCGAACTATCTCGCCTCACCTCCCCTCGTGGTTGCGTATGCTCTTGCCGGCAACATGCAGATTGATCTGGTCAATGATCCCCTTGGCCATACGCGCAAAGGTGAGCCTGTCTTTCTTCGCGACATCTGGCCAGACTCGCTCGAAATTGCCGATCTGGTGCGCAGTTCAGTCACGAAGAGCATGTTCAAGAGCCGTTACAAGGATGTTTTTCGTGGCGACACCAAATGGCGGAAGATCAAAGTCGAAGGCGGCCTGACGTATGGCTGGAACAAGAAGTCGACCTACGTGCAGCATCCGCCGTATTTTCACGAAATGGCCAGCACGCCGGAGCCGGTAAAAGACGTGGCGGATGCACGGGTGCTTGGGTTGTTCCTGGATTCGATAACCACTGACCACATTTCTCCAGCCGGGGCGATCAAGTCGGGCGGCCCAGCCGGAGATTATCTGACCGGTCGCAAAGTGAAGCGTATCGATTTTAACTCCTATGGTTCGCGGCGCGGCAATCATGAGGTCATGATGCGCGGCACATTTGCCAACATCCGCATCAAGAACCAGATGGTTCCAGGCGTTGAAGGCGGAGTGACCGTGCATCACCCCTCTGGTGAGGAGATGCCGATCTATGACGCCGCCATGCGTTACCAGAAAGAACAGGTGCCTCTGGTTGTCTTTGCCGGCAAGGAATATGGAACCGGCTCCAGCCGTGACTGGGCGGCGAAGGGAACCCTGCTGCTTGGGGTTCGTGCCGTTGTCGCGGGATCGTTTGAGCGCATTCACAGGTCAAACCTGATTGGCATGGGCGTTCTGCCGCTGGTCTTCGATGAGGGCACTTCGTGGCTGAGCCTTGGCCTGAAGGGTGATGAGACGGTTTCGATCAGCGGCCTTGATAAGAAGCTCAAGCCGAGGACGACGCTGGAAGCTGAAATTCGCTCGTCGACCGGCAAGGTTACGACAGTGCCGCTGCTCTGCCGCATCGATACGGAAGATGAGCTCGACTATTATCGTAACGGTGGCATTTTGCAGTATGTGCTGCGAAACCTGGCAAAGGCTGCCTGAGGCGCCCAGGCACTGGTGCTGTGCGAAACTGTTGAAAGGTAATGGTGGTCTTGTGGTAGCACATCGGCTCACCCCAAGTTTACTCGCCCGTGACGCCGCGCTCCACTATGTTCGCGTGCTATGAACATCGTGAGCAAAATTATATCGGCCGCAACGATTGGCGCCCTCGCCCTTACGGCAGGCGTTGGGGGCGACACGGGAAGCACGCAGGCTCATGCTGATGATGCGCCTGTTGTTGTCGAGTTGTTCACCAGCCAGGGATGCTCTTCGTGTCCGCCTGCAGACGCGTTGTTGGGCGAGTTGACCCGGCGTGCCGATGTTATTGCTCTGACCATGCCCGTCGACTACTGGGACTATAACGGTTGGAAGGACACGCTGGCGTCCCCTGCCTATACCAACAGACAGCATTCCTACGCGCGGCTTCGCGGCGATAGCAAGGTTTACACACCGCAGATGGTTTTCAACGGCCGCACCCATGCGGTCGGCAGTCAGCGGGGTGCTGTTGAGCAGGCAATTAGTAATGAACGGGAGGCCGCCGAGGGTCAAAGCGTGGCGGTGACCATTGGTTCATCGGATGATGAAATCATGGTGACCGTTGCAGGGCGTGATGGTGATGCGCCCCATGCAACCATCTGGCTTTTGCTGACGTCCAAAACGGAAGACGTCCAGATTGGCCGCGGTGAAAACAGCGGCCGCACGGTTACATATTATAATGTCGTGCGCATGATGATGCCCATCGGCCAGTGGCAGGGCGAGGCTCTGGAAACGTCCCTGCCTAAAACTGATCTGATGGAAGGCTATGATGGCTGTACCGTCATCCTTCAAGTAGACGGTGCCGGTCCTATTCTCGGCGCGGCCTATCTCGACAACACGATCGTGGCCTCCAACTAGCAAAACGGCTCAGCAGCGTTCGGGCAAGATCGATTCCCTACACACGTGAAATGCTCTAGGCCTCGAGCCCACGCGACAGCACACGGCTCAGCCGGTTTGCAAATGCTGCGGGATCGGAAACGACCTCTCCATCGAGAATGTGAGCCTGATCCAGCAACAGCCAGGCTGCGTCTTCCAGGGTTTCATCAACGCCGCCGGACTTGGCACGCTGGGCCAGCGATTTTATCATGTCGTGGCTCGGGTTGACTTCGAGTATGGGAGCTTGCCGATCAATGCCCTCGGGGCGGTGTTGTGCCAGCAGCTTTTCGAGATTGCGGTCCATCGCAGCAGCATCAGCCACGAGGCAAACGGCGCTTTCACGCAAGCGGTCTGACTTGCGCACATCTGAAACTGCCTCACCGAGGGTCTGTTTTATTGCGGCTATGAGAGTGGCTATGTCGACCGCATCAGCTTCGTCCCCGGTCTTTTCGACGTCTTCACCGGCGATATTCTCCAGATCCGCTGCGCCCTGGGTTGCTGACTTGAACGGCTTGCCTTCAAAGCCAAGAGCAGACGTGATCCAGAAGTTGTCAACGGGATCATTGAGCAGCAGGACTTCAACACCCTTGGCCCGAAAACCCTCAATCTGAGGGCTGGAAAGAGCCTTTTCGGCGGTTTCGGCGGTGACATAGAAAATCGCTGTCTGGTTTTCCTTCATGTCAGCGACATATTCTTTGAGGCTGCGAATGCCATCAGCAGAATTTGTGGTTCTGAAACGGACCAGAGACAGCAATTGATCTCGACGTTCGAAATCCTCGTAGAGCCCCTCCTTGATCACCGGCCCGAAGGCTTTCCACAATTCTTCGAACTTGTCGGCTTCCTTGTCCGCAAGACCTTCGAGTTCGCTCAGAATTCTGTTGGTGACGGCTTTGCGGATGGAGGCGACAATCGGATTGTTCTGCAGCATCTCGCGGGAAATGTTGAGGGGCATGTCCTCAGAGTCGATGACGCCACGCACAAAGCGCAGATAGCCCGGCAGCACTTCGGCATCATCGGTAATGAACACACGTTTCACATAGAGCTTCAGGCGACCGCGGCGATCCGCATCGAAGAGATCAAACGGGCGCTGGGTCGGGACGAACAACAAAACCGTATACTCGTGCCGGCCTTCTGCCCTGTAGTGCAATGTGAGGGCGGGTTCGTCGAACATGCCGCCGACGTGGTTATAAAATTCTTTGTACTGAGCCTCGTCGATATCCTGCTTCGGGCGTGTCCAAAGTGCGCTTGCGGTATTGAGTTGGGAGGGTGCCTGGGCCTCCCCCTCTTCGGTAGTGCCGGAGGATGCAAGCTCAATGGGAAAGCTGACGTGATCCGAATAGGTCTTCACGATGTCGCGTAGACGGCTTTCATGGGCATACTCGGTGGCATCATCCTTGAGATGAAGAATGATCGTGCTGCCGCGTCCGGGCGGGTTCTGTTCGGGCTCCGCTGGCGCTACGGAAAAGCTGCCCGATCCATCTGATGTCCAACACCAGGCTGCGTCCTCGCCGGCGCGGCGGCTGAAGACCTCGACTTTGTCGGCAACCATGAAGGCTGAGTAAAATCCGACACCAAACTGGCCGATAAGCTGAACATCGCCGTCCTTACCTTCAAGACGCTGCAGAAACGCCTCAGTGCCGGAACGTGCGATTGTCCCGAGATTCTCAATCAATTCTTCGCGGGACATGCCAATGCCATTGTCAGTGATGACAATCGTGCCGGCGGCAGAATCGGCCGCAATGGTGATTTTCAGTTCCGGGTCATCGCCAAACAGATCCGCATTTGTGATCGCTTCGTAGCGTAACTTGTCACATGCATCTGCAGCGTTTGATATGAGCTCCCGCAGAAAGACTTCCGTCTCGGAGTAGACGGAATGCACCATCAGGCGGAGAAGCTTTGATACTTCCGCCTGGAACTCAAACGATTCGGGCGATCCGCCCTCTGTCGTGCCGGGACCCTCGGTCTTTTCTGATTTTGCCATACCTGTCCGAATTGTTCTGATGTGTCTGGAGCAAACTTGTGCGCCAGATATTGTTCAGAACGCAACCGGAATCAAGTAGTTGTTCGTCAGTGTCTGGTGGCGCTGTCCGGCTCTTGCTGCTGTGCCGTCCCGGGCATGTTTTCATTTGCAGCCAGCGACATGCCGTCGACCGGCGCATTTAGCAGCTGTTTTACACGGAGCCGGTAGTCCAGATCCCAGACACAGCGTTCAATGTCGATTGTGTTGTGCAACGATCTTTCCTCAGTTGGTGTCGCAACCGGTTTCGATACCGGTCGGAACAAATGGAACGCAGGTACGCCACAAACAATACAAACGCAGGTACGCTACTTACTGAGAAAAATGGCCCGGCTCGGAAAACTGAAGGCTCGGGGGGCTGGGGGGCTGAGATTTTCCGAGTACCTCCTTACGAGCCGGGCACTAGAGGCAACGATGTTAAGATCGGTTTTTAATTTGTCGCCGCAAAGGCTGAACTAGGGCGAAATCGTGATGTTTTGTTCACGGTTTCATGACGCGCCCATGAATTTTCATAAAGCCCACAGGGCACGTTCACCTTGCAAAGGCGAAGCGCCTGAATAATGATACGGATACAGGCGGAATGAACAGCGTCCGGGAACCAGCCATCCAGGCGCGAACCAGGGAGGAGCGATGAGCGATACGGAACCGATAAAGCTCAGGCCAAGCGGCAGTTTGCGCTTGGTCGTGAACCACGGGTCTTCTTCGAAATCTGCCGCGACGCCGCGCCAGATTTCATTCGACCGCAGAGAACTTACACAGATTTTTTCGGTGTATGGGCGTAAAGTCGCCGACGGTGAGTGGCGGGATTACGCCATTGATGCGCGCAAAGAAAAAGCGGTTTTTTCTATTTTCCGGCGCGCCAGCGAATGTCCTCTTTACAGAATTGAGAAACAGCCACGTCTCAGCCGCAAGCAGGGCGCATACGCGGTTGTGGCTGCATCGGGTCAAATCCTCAAGCGTGGCCATGATCTGGTTCAGGTGCTCAAGTCTATCGACAGGCGGCCGCGTCTGGTTGTTGCCTGAGGCCGCTCACAAAATTGCTCACAGTGGTGAGAAATCATAAAAAAACCCCCGGAAGACTTGTGTTTCCGGGGGTTTTGATTTCTTGCCTTCAAGAAGCTGTTCTACTCACGATTGCCGAACAACATCAGCATCATGATGAAGAGGTTGATGAAGTCCAGATAGAGCTTCAGCGCCCCGAGTATGGCTTTGCGTGTTGCGGTCGAGGTTCCATCACTCTCAGCGTACATGTTCTTGATCTGTTGCGTGTCATAGGCAGTGAGGCCGGCAAACACGAGCACACCAATCACGGAGATGGCAAACTGCAGGGCTGAGCTTTCCAGGAAGATGTTTACGACCATGGCAATGATAATGCCGATCAAGCCCATGAAGAGGAATGATCCCCACCCGGTCAGATCCTTCTTGGTGGTGTAGCCGTAGAGGCTAAGACCGCCGAAGGCTGCCGCTGTGATGAAGAACACGCGGGCAATGCTACCGTGCGTATAGACCATGAAAATCGATGCCAGCGAGATGCCGACGAGGCCCGCATAGATCCAGAATGTTGTCTGTGCAGTGCTGACTTTCATCTTTTGGATGCGCGCGCTGAGGAAGAACACGAGGCCAAGCGGTGCGAAAAACACTACATATTTCAACGGTGTAGCGAAAAGCGTGTAGCCAAGCTGAGTGAGATACTCGCCGTTAGGCAACTGCGCTGCGGCCGCTGTGGGGTCGTTTGTGACCGACAAATAGAATGTGCCCAGCGCTGCTGCGCCGGTGACGCCTAATGCCATAGCCATGTAATTATAGACCATGAGCATATATGAGCGGAGGCCTTCATCGATTTCGGCAGCGGATGTGCGTGCTGAAGTCGACTGGACCTGCGCAAAACCTCTGTCGTTAAGGTCAGCCATTTATGTAAACCTCTCCTGTCCAAGACAAATATACGTACTTAACCTCGAATATGGGGATTCCGAACCCCGGTTGCAAGCATAACCGGTGCAGCGGTTAATGCTTTTTCACGCACCGGTACAGGCAGAGGCACTTTTGCCTGAAGTCACGATCTGTTCGGCGTTAATTTGCCCGCAGCGTGCGCGCCGGTTTGGCGCCCAGGGCACGCCAGCTTGTTGCCAGGCCCAAGACCAGGGTCATGATGACGGCCCCGACAACGGTCACTCCTGCTATGGGGAGATCGAACGCCCACGGCAGCTCCATGATGTAGTCAACGACGGCGAAGGCGGCGATTGAGCCGGCAATGAGCGCAAACACAGCAGTCACAAAACCGTAAGCGGCATACTCAATTACATGGCTGGTTAGAACGTTGCGGCGGGTGGCGCCAAGAGTTTTCAACACTGCAGCATCATACATGCGTGCGCGATAACCACTGGCTAGAGCGCCGGCAAGCACCAGAACACTCATCATCAGACTTATGGCACTGGCGCCGCGGATAGCGGCCAGCAGACGATTTAGCAGGTTTCCTACAGCATCGAGTGCATCCTTCACCCGAATGGCAGTGATGTTGGGGAAACTGGCATTAACACTTCGCAGCATGGCCTGCTCGAATTCAGGTTCCGTGACGACGGTTGCAAGGTGGCTGTGAGGAGCATTGCGCAGCGCAGAGGGCGAAAAGACGAGGACGAAATTTATACCCATCGACTCCCATTCGACCGCCCGCAGATTTGCAACTTCCGCGGTGAGTTCACGGCCCAAAACGTTGATCGTGATGTTATCGCCGACGTCAAGACCAAGACCCTGGGCGATTTCAACTTCCACGGAAACCAGTGGTTTGCCTTCATACCCGGGCGCCCACCATTGCCCTGACACGAGATGTGAGCCTTCGGGCAGGCTTTCTTCATAGGTCAGGCCGCGATCTCCGCGTAAGGCCCATTGAATTTCGGATGGAACCGTCAGTTCTTCTGCCGGCGTATCACCGACGTGAGTAATGCGTCCGCGCAACATCGGCACCAGCTCCACTTCCGCAGAAGCTGATTCACCGGCAATAATATCCTGGAAGGGCTGCAGTTGATCCGTCTGGATATCGAGAAAGAAAAACGAGGGTGCTTTTTCGGGAATACTGGCATTGAGTTCCCGCGACATGTTCGTGTCGATGAGTGCAAGTGTGACCATGAGAGCGAGGCCAAGTCCCAGTGAAAGAATGATACTGGGCGCTGGTGTGCCGGGGCGGTGAATATTCCGGAATGCCAGCCTCGAATAAGGCGAGCCGCCGTGGACGAAGCGGCGCACAAAGGCCATCAGCCCAAGCGAAAGCAGCCATAAGAGAATAAAACTGGCGAGGGTGCCGCCAATGTAGAAGGCGGTAATTCTGGGGTCCGGATACCACAGGAACGCCAGGGTCGCGGCAACGATCATGGAAGCGGATATGGCGGCCAGATAGGGTAGAGGTGGCCATTTCCTAATGGGGGCGATGATGGACCGGAAGAGGACGGCTCCAGGCACATCGCGGGCGCGACCGAGGGGCCAGATGGTGAAGGCGAGGGTTACAAGAATGCCGAAGGCGGCGGCGACACTGAGCGGTTGCCAATAGAATCCGGCCACCACCGGTACCGGTAGGATTTCGGAAAACAGGGTAACGCCGACCACGGGAAGCAAGGCACCGAGCGCCAGAGCGATTGATGTGGCAATTACTGCAAGGATCAGAATCTGAGATAGGTAAATGCGAAATATGGTGGCACCGGTCGCACCAAGACACTTGAGTGTTGCAATCGTTTTGGTGCGGGTTTCAAGATAGTTGCGCACAGCGTTTGCAATGCCGACGCCGCCAACGATAAGAGCTGTCAGACCCGCAAGCGTCATGAAAAAGCTCAGGCGCTCGATAAAGCGTTCAACATTGGGAGCGGCATGGGTCCGGCCCCGAATGCGCCAGCCTGAATCGATGGTTTCAGCCTGTGTTGCCTCAATTATGTTGCCAAGCTCCCTGTCACTTTCCCCTGCCAAACCCAAATCGACGCGATAGCGCCATCGCACCAGACTGCCGGGCTGCACGAGTTCGGTGCTGGCAAGGGCGTCAAGTGCCATCATTACTCTTGGCCCAAAAACAAAGCCGCTGCCGAGGCGGTCCGGTTCCCGGGCGATTACAGCGCGGACCTGAAGGTCCGCTGTGCCTACACGGATCAGATCGCCGATATCTATGTCGAGACGGGCAAGCAGCGTGTCGTCCACGGCAACGCCGTGGTAGCCGTCGACTTGTGCAAGCGCGCTTTCCAGGTGTTGTCCATCTACGGTCTCGAAAGTGCCGACGAGAGGATAGAGATTGTCGACCGCCTTGATCTCGATAAGGGCAGGTGTGTCACCATCACTGGCCCGTGCCAGGGCACGCAAGGTGGCAACTTTACTGACGTTTCCAAGATCGTCGAGAAGGGCGCGTTCGTCAGCGTTGGCCTCGCGTTGAACAAGGGCAAACTCAATGTCACCCCCCAGAATGGCGCGGCCCTCTTTCGCGATGCCCGACTGCAGCATGGCCGTGAGGGAGCCAAGGGCGGCGATTGTCAGTACACCGAGCGTGAGGCAGGCCAAAAATATGCGGAAGCCTCGCAAGCCGCCGCGAAGATCGCGCCGTGCGATTGCAAGAACCGTACTCCAGGTTGGTTCGCGCATCACTTTGCGCGCGCCTCCGCCAAAGTTTTGCCTGTGGCTTTGCGCCGGCGTTTTGGCGCACCGATGCTTTCGATACGGCCATCCCGCAAGGTCGCTACCCTGTCGCAACGCGAAGCAAGAGTGGGTTCATGGGTAACCAGAACGAGGGTTGCATTGCGGTCGGCCTGAAGCTCGAAGAGCAGGTCCATGATGAGGGCGCCATTTTCGAGATCAAGATTACCGGTGGGCTCATCAGCCAGGATGAGGCGGGCACCAGCGGAAAGGGCGCGGGCGATGGCGACGCGTTGCTGCTCGCCGCCGGACAACTGTCCTGGAAAGTGATCCAGACGATGTTCGAGACCAACGCGTACAAGTTCCTCGCGGGCCCGTTTCTCCGCTGTGTTGTCACTTCTCAGTTCCAGGGGAATGGCGACGTTTTCCAGTGCCGTCATGGTGGGTATGAGATGGAATGATTGAAAGATGATGCCCACATCCTCCCGGCGGAAATGGGCCAACGCGTCTTCATCAAGCGTGTGCAAGTCGCGACCTGCGACATGCACCACGCCGGAGCTCACAGCCTCCAGGCCAGCGGCAACCATCAAAAGTGTCGACTTGCCCGAACCACTGGGCCCTACCAGGCCGATGGCCTCGCCCGCGGCAACGTCGAGATCAATTCCTTTCAGAATTTCAACCGGCCCTGCATTACTGTGCAGCGTCAGATGGACGTCGCGCAGTGAAATCATGTTTTCACTCAAACCGGTTCTCCTGGGTGTAGCGTGGTCTTGCCATAGAAATTTCGCAACGCCATCATATATCTGACCGATATGTCTGAAACCAAAGGGAATACAAGCGACATGCGCTGTTTTGCTCTGTCAATCATCATGTGTTTCGGGCTGCTTTTCAGTAGTACGTATGCACAGCCCCTTTTGGCTCAGGAAAAATTGAAGCTTGTTATTCTCGGCGACAGCCTGACGGCTGGCTACGGCCTCGCGGACAAGGATGCTTTTCCCTCGAGACTGGGAGATGCCCTGGCAGAAGCCGGTTACGCTGTGGAAGTGGTCAATGCGGGCGTTTCCGGAGATACCTCGACGGGTGGTCTTGCGCGTCTTGACTGGGCTTTGAGCGCCGATACGGATGCGGTAGTCCTCGAATTGGGTGCGAATGATGCCTTGCGCGGGGTTGATCCCGCCGAAACGAGGCGTGC
Source organism: Hyphomicrobiales bacterium (assembly GCA_021775795.1). Classification (GTDB taxonomy): domain Bacteria; phylum Pseudomonadota; class Alphaproteobacteria; order Rhizobiales; family JAJFHB01; genus JAJFHB01. Next base: position 13,321 of record JAJFHB010000025.1, read on the forward strand.
GCTTGATGCCATCCTGACCTCCCTGAAAGAGCGCAACGTGCGCGTTTTGCTCACAGGAATGCGAGCCCCACCCAACATGGGAGCCGAATATGCGGCAGGTTTTGATCCAATCTATCAGGATCTGGCGGATGAGCATGACGTTCTGCTTTATCCCTTTTTTCTGGAAGGTGTTGCGGCTGAACTTGATCTGAATCAGGCAGATGGCATTCATCCCAATCCTCAAGGCGTAATGCGCATTGTGGAAAGGATGCTCCCCTCCGTAATCGCCTTGCTTTCCCAGGTGCACGATTTGAACGGATCGTGAAGCGGAAAACTGTCGTTTGTTCCTCAAGGGTCGTTGCGGGAAACAGACGTGTTCGTGTCCAGACCCACATTTAAGCACCCTTTTTGACGAGTATTCATCGCCATGCCGAGACTGTTCACTGCGTTGGAAATTCCCCAGGACATAGCCTGGGAACTTGAACTCATGCGCGGTGGTGTTGAGGGCGCGCGCTGGATCGACCGCGACAACTATCACATTACCCTGCGCTACATCGGTGATGTTGATGATGATGTGGGATATGAGCTGGGGGCTCTTCTGGATGAGCAGCCGCCACCGTACTTTGACATCTCGCTAGCCGGTGTCGGTTCTTTCGGGGGGCGGCGCCCGCGCGCCATCTGGGCGGGTGTTGAGGCGGGCGAAGAACTGGCCGCGCTTCAACTGTCACACGAAAACCTTTGCCGCCGAATTGGATTGCCGCCGGAATCGCGAAACTACACGCCGCATGTAACGCTTGCACGACTGCGCAACAGCGCGCCTCAGGCGGTTCAGCAGTTTGCGTCGCGCCACAATCTGTATCGCAGCCGCCCGTTTGAAGTTGCAGGCTTTGTTTTGATGTCTTCGCGCCCATCGCGTGGTGGTGGCCCCTACATCGTCGAATGCAGTTACCCGAGCTCTGCTTCCATGTGGTCGGCCAATCCGTGAGCTGCTGCCGTAATGAGATCGAGGGCGTGGTCGAAGCCGTCCTCATCGCCATGCCAGGGATCCGGTATGTCGCGTTTTCCAAGCTGCGGTGCGAAGTCGAGAAACAAGACAACGCGTTTCTCGTGGCCCTTGGGGGCAAGTGATTTCAGGGCCTTGAGATTGTTCACGTCCATGGCAATGATGATGTCGAAGCGTGAGAAATCGGCTGTTGAAACCTGGCGCGCCCGTTGCGCAGAAATGTCGATGCCCCGGGCCGCAGCAGCGGCCTGAGCGCGCCCATCAGGTGGGTTGCCGACATGCCATGAGCCGGTGCCGGCACTGTCGACGTTCAGTTGTGCAAGCCGGGATCGTTCTGCGAACACCTGTCGCAACACGCCCTCGGCCATGGGAGAGCGGCAGATGTTTCCAAGACAGACGGCAAGTACGGACTTCATCGCAGCATTCCCAATCTCATGATCGTGGTCTTCTCGTCGAAGAGGGTCTATTCAAGACGTCTATAACATCTCGGAGAGGGATATACATGGCAGAGAAACTAGCAGGCGATGAGCGGATAGAAGCTCTCGGCAGCCTCGATGGCTGGTCGGAGGTCGAGGGCCGCGATGCCATATGCAAGACATTCCAGTTCAGGAACTTTGTCGAAGCCTTTGGCTGGATGACAAAGGCTGCACTGGAAGCGGAGAAGGCAGACCATCATCCTGAGTGGTTCAATGTTTATCGCACCGTTGACGTGACGCTGGCGACCCATGATGCCGGCGGGGTCACGGAAAAAGACATCGCGCTGGCCCGGCGTATGGATACACTTTGAACCATCATCGCGAGGCGCCTTCGTGAGTTGCTGGTCAGTGACTGAGAACGCCGATAGGCTCACGAAACAATCGAACTTGGATAGTGAACGGCGGGAGACAACGGGAAATGAAACGGCACCACGTCTGGCCGGATGGCCACTGGGACTGGCCCATCGGGGTTTGCCATAAGCACGGCTTTCAACTTGGTGACATGATCTGGGTTGGCGGTCAGGTTGACCTGACCAGTTCAGGAGAAGTTCGAAACCCCGGCGACCTTGCCAAGCAGACAGCCAACGCCATGGACTACTTCAGCGACGTTCTGAAGGGCATGGAAGCTGATCTGGCGGATCTGGTGAAGCTTCTGTGTTTCT
>JAJFHB010000241.1 GCA_021775795.1 Hyphomicrobiales bacterium
TGTGCCAATCCGTGTGGCCGCACCGGCAAGCGTTACTTGTCCGTGGACAGTCACATCCGCATGATGGCAGCGTCTCAGCCGTTCATTTCGGGTGCGATATCCAAGACCATCAACATGCCCAATGATGCGACCGTTGAAGACTGCCTCGGCGCTTATGAGCTTTCCTGGAAACTGGCCCTCAAGGCAAATGCGCTCTATCGGGATGGCTCGAAACTCTCGCAGCCCCTCAACGCACAACTGCTTTCAGACGATGAAGACGAGCAGGACGAAATCCTAGAGCAGATCGCTGCGGATCAACCGGCTCAGCAACGGGCGGAAAAGGTCGCCGAGCGCATTGTCGAGCGTGTGATCGAGAAGCAAAGAGAACTGGCCACCCGTCACAAACTGCCTCAGCGGCGCAAGGGCTATACGCAAAAAGCGATCGTCGGCGGGCACAAAGTTTACTTGCGTACGGGTGAGTATGACGATGGTCAGATCGGTGAGATCTTCATCGACATGCACAAGGAAGGCGCTGCCTTCCGCTCGTTGATGAACAACTTTGCCATCGCCATTTCGCTTGGCCTTCAATACGGCGTACCGCTGGAAGAATATGTGGATGCGTTTACATTCACACGCTTCGAGCCTGCGGGTCTCGTGCAGGGCAACGAGGCGATCAAAAATGCCACCTCAATCCTTGATTATGTATTCAGGGAACTGGCCGTGTCGTATCTTTCCCGCAACGACCTTGCCCATGTTGAACCAAACGAGATCGGCTATGACGTGCTCGGAAAAGGCGTTGATGAGGGTAAGACGGAAGGCGGAGGCGATGTGGATAGCAATGCCCCTGCCCCAGGTGTTCCAGCCTCTCGTGTGATGAGCTCGGGTTATGTTCGCCGCCGTGTCACAGAGAATGTGGTTGTGATGCCGGGTACGGGACAAAGTCCTGTCGCTGCCATTCAGCAGCAGGTCACGGCCGCCCTGTCTACCTCGACCACGGCAGCAGTTGCGGAGATACAACCCCACAGTCTCTCCGAACAAGATGCGGACGTGCTTTTCGCCGAACGCACGGAAAAGGCTGAACGCAGCAAGAGCGACATGGCAGCTCAGGCCCGCATGCAGGGTTACGAGGGTGAGGCCTGCGGTGAATGCGGTAACTTCACCATGGTCCGCAACGGCACTTGCCTAAAGTGCGACACCTGCGGCTCAACGAGTGGTTGCTCATAGATCGGGTTCCAGGCACTGAAGATTGATGAAGGGCGGCCTCATGGCCGCCCTTTGCATATGTGAAGCTGGGCATCCTATGAAAACAACGAATTCCGTGCCGTCTGAAGCGCAATATTCTTATTTATCAACACCTTAGAGATGATGAAACAAGACTTTGGCGGGAGATGTGCCAGGTCTTGCTCGCTGATATGCGCACCGAACTAAATGGGCGGCGCACCGTCAAATCGTGCCTCTGGCCGCGAAAGCGGACAAAAGGCTTTGAGAACCGCTTTGAGCGCCCGTAGTGTACCCAACGGTGATCCAAATGGGGAATGCCGATTTAGAATAAGACTGACAACACTGGCTGATTCTTTGCCTGTAGCTTTGGAGACGACCAGCCGTTTTGGTCTAAGGATTTTGAACTGGAGCACAGGCACAACTAGACCGACCTGAGATATGAAAACTCCATGTCGGCAATCTCCACTATTAAGAAACATCAGGAGCATACATGCTGCATCGATTGACCGTACAGACAGCTTTCCTCGTAACCCTGCTGCTTTCCGCGAGCGCTGTGACGTTGCCCGCCAACGCTGATGACTGGATCACCCTGAACGTTCCGGTTCAAATGCACAGACTTTACCCCGGCGTCGATACCGTCACCGTCCGGTGCGAGGTCCACGGCAATCCAGTTTGTCACTTACATAACTGTGTAAGAGGTACGGGTCAGACAACCGTCCCCGTTTCTGGAGGTGAGGCGGACACAATTGCTACTGTCGTCATCGAACCGCGAACACCAGGCGAGTATTCCGGTGCCGAATACTACACCTGCGAGCTCCGCCTGCAGGTACCCTGCGATAATGAGCCTTGCGGCGTGACACTACCTGCCAACGCCGAGTGGGCTGCGGAATACCAGAATTACGACCCGAACAAGCCGTTCACCCAAGAGATCCGAGGAGCCCTCTATCCCTCGGTCAATGAGGACCTGCTGCCCCCTGGCATCGACGGGCTTCAGTCAGAGTAGTGGCCGATTGACAGGCCTTTGAAGCCTACCGCACCCCGGGAATGGGCAATGAACCTGACATGCCTGGAATAACCCGCAGCGCGCAAGCGCTCGCCGTGCTGTTGCTGGTCACGTTGACCAGCATTGGCGCGAGCGCACAGTCGAGCGATCCGGCAACAGTCACGACCGACGCGCTGGAAATGACCGGCTTGCGACCGCACGCCGTCGCGGTGACGACCGGCGCGCTTGAGATGACAGGCCTCAGGTCGGATCCGGTCGCGGTTGAGACCGGCACTCTGGAAATGACCGGGGTACGGCCGGACCCGGTCTCGGTAACAACCCGTGCCCTTGAGATGAGCGGCCTCAGACCCGACCCGGTCATTGTCGAAACCGGGGCCCTGGAAATGACCGGTTTACGGCCGGATCCCGTCGCGGTGGCCACCGGAGCACTGGAAATGACAGGCCTGCGCCCGGATCCGGTAACCGTGACGACGAATGCACTCGAGATGACGGGTCTGCGTGGCCGCGAACCCCAAGTCGAACCGGGGGCCTCTGGTCTCGCCACACCACCAGCGGACCCGGTGACGGTCACAACCGGGGCGCTGGAGATGACCGGCCTGAGGCCCGATCCGGTTGCGGTTGCGACCGGCGCATTGGAGATGACGGGACTACGGCCCAATCCGGTGACTGTAGCCACCGCCGCGCTTGAGATGACCGGACTGCGCCCAAACCCGGTTTCCGTTGCTACAGGGGCGCTGGAGATGACAGGACTGCGGCAAGATCCCGTTACAGTCGCGACGGCAACGCTGGAGATGACGGGGTTGAGGCCTGCGCCCCTCACAGTGGCGACCGGCGGGCTCGAAATGACCGGCCTGAGGCCCGATCCCATCACCGTCGATACCGGTGCGCTCGAGATGACGGGCCTGCGCGATGGAACTGACGAAAACCCGATTGCCGATCTGGCCGGCGCAACAGACACGGACACTCCAGACCCTTCTGCGCCTCCGGTCGGAGTTCCCAATCTTAAAATCACCTTCTCGTCCGCCGACGAAGAGACCGACGCCTGCGAGGCCGGTGACCTGTGCAACTATGAGGTTGTGGTCGCCAGCGTCGGATCCGCGCCGTTCGACGGCATGGCGGGCCTTCGCATCGATACGGACAGCGAAGAGTTCCAGTTGGGCGAAGTGGATCTGCAGGGCAGCCGTTGGAGCTGCGTGCAATTCCAGCGCGGAGGTTCGATTACCTGCCTGACACCGAGTTTACATCTGGAGGTGGGAGAAGCATCGCTCTTCACGGTGTCCTTGCGCGCTCCCGACGATGCATGTGCCACCCTCGCGCCACCCGACATGACAGAACAGCCGATACTGTTCTCCCAGTTCATACTCGCCCTGAACGGCTTTGACCCCGGCCCCATCGATGGGCGCATGGGCGGTCGTACTGCGGCAGCGCTTGAAGCTTTCCAGTCGCGCGAAGGGTTGGATATTACAGGCACACCCGATGCCCAGACCCTTGAAGCATTTGTGGGCTTGTTTGAAACAGACACGGATCGGAGGGACGACCGCGCATGTCTGAACGCACCCGCAGTCGTTAGTTGCGATAATGGCGAACGGGTCGTAGACGGCCAATGTGTGCCGCACTGCCCGGAAACAAACGCGTACTGGGACGGTGACCGCTGTCTGACATGCGAGACCGGCACGACTTGGAATGCCGGCACCCTGCGCTGCGACGATGACCGGGTCGCGGACGCCTCCGGACAGGCCGGCGATGACCAGACACCGGTTGCTCCCACCAGAGATGTGCTCGCAAATCTTAGCATCCGCATGCCCGGCACAGACGGTATGACCTGCGAGGCAGGCGATTGGTGTACCTTCGAGGCCGTTGTCGTCAGTGTCAGTGATACACCGTTCGAAGGCATGATCTCGGCGGAAGCGGCAATGGACATCGACGACTATCGCCTCGGCGAAGTGGGACCGGACGGCAATGTCTGGAGTTGCGTGCAAGACGGGCGCGGCAACCCGGCGACTTGTCTGTCGGTGCCCCAGCGTCTGGAGATCGGGGCATCATCTCAGATCAGCGTTTCCTTTCGCATCCCCGAGAGCGCGCGCCGCGACGACCAGATTGAAACATGCTTTGCGCTTGCCCCGCCCGACATGGACGACGAGCCGGTGCTCTTCTCGCAGATCGTATTGACGCTCATTGGCATCGATCCTGGCCCGATCGACGGCGCCATGGGCGGCCGCACTGCGGCCGGCCTTGAAACCTTCCAGGGTCGTGAGGGCCTGGACGTTACCGGCGAACCGGACGCCCGCACCCTCGCCGCATTGAAGGAACTGTTCGGAGCCGATGCGAACCCCGGCGACGACCGAGCTTGCCGCATCGTCACCGTCACGAAAACCCTGCGTTGCGGCTTTAGCGAGAAGGTCGAAGGCGACGTCTGCGTCGCACGCTGCCCGACCCGCAACGAGCATTGGAACGGCGAACGCTGCGTGTCGTGCGGGCGCGGCACGTCCTGGAACGCCGATCGGCGCCGCTGCGTTGAAAACCTGCCCGATTGCGATGCGGCGACGACAACTTTAAGCGATGGCGAATGCAGATGTACCTACCTCAACATGGAGCGTGTCAACACCACCACGTGCCGTTGCCCGTCCGGAACCGAACTGGTCGCCGGCCAGGGCTGCGTCACCCCGCAGCCGCAATGCCCGTTTGGCCAGCTCTACAATGCCGCCAAGGGCGCCTGCGAGTTCCTGTGCATTCCACCCGGCTATTCGACGTCGCGTGGCTGCGCCTGCCCCGACGGTGGGCGCTACCGCATTTTCAGGGGCTGCACCGTCGACGACGATGACGGTTCGTCGACGCCAGGACGCAATTGAGCGGCATGGCCGCCCTTTGGATATTAGGTACCTACTGTGATTTTCTGCCGACGGTTAACCCTGCTTTGCAGAAGCCGCTGGCGCCACAACTACTCTGGCGCTATAGTCCGCCCACATATCGCTGCACGCCCGTCACGGGGCCACGATGTCTGAGCGTGAGCGACACCTTCTCCAAACATGATGCGGTTTAGTTTCTGCGGTGCATTGTCATCGTGGCGAACGGCGAACCAGGACTGCGCGCGACCATTACGCGCGCAAGGGCTGGGGAAACGGCGTCAAACAAAACCAAAATCAAGCCTCCCCGCCGGGGGCCGGTCATGCCGGCCCCCGGTTCCTTTTTTCAAAGCAGTGTTCGCCCAAAGAAACGCTGCATTGCCCGGAGCGGATGAGGCGCATGGGCAATGGCAGACGCGGCGGCAATCGCGTTTCCGCGCCGGCCATCAGGCACAAAAAAGCCCCCTGACCGACGGTCAGAGGGCGAATTGTTTTTATTGTTTTTGTTGTTCGTTTTGGCGCTAGGCGCGAACGTAAACCCGGGCACCAACATCAACCATGCCGTAGAGGTCGATGACGTCCTGGTTCAGCATCCGGATACAGCCACTGGAGACTGCATAACCAATTGTCTGTGCTTCCGTTGTGCCGTGAATGCGGTAGATCGTGCTTCCAAGATACAGTGCACGGGCACCCATGGGATTCCCCGGGCCACCAGGCATGAATGTTGGCAGTTCGGGCTGGCGCTGGCGCATTTCTTCCGGCGGCCGCCAATCCGGCCATTCTGCTTTACGTGATACATTGTGCTCACCGTACCATTCGAAACCCGGGCGACCGACGCCTACGTGATACTGATAGGCGCGACCACCAGGCAGAACGAAATACAGACGGCGCTCGCTGGTATTGATAACAATAGAACCTGGCGTGTAATCGCCATGGAAATCGACTTCGCGGCGTGAAGTTCCGGTATCAAGAGCTTCATCCTCCGACATGCGGGTCAAGGCATACTGGTTCCAGTCAATGTCGCCAGTGGAGGTGCGGTAGGTGCGATAGTCATAACGCGTTCCAGAGCCAGAAGATGTTGTGTTGGAGCGTGTATCGCTTCCCTGCCCCTGGCTGCGGCTTGTTGGGACTACAGGTGTCGACAACCAATCGAAGAAACCGTTGGATGACCCTGCATGTGTTTCCGTTGTCGTGAACGCCATAGCGGCGAAGGCAACGGCAATAACCGTTTTCAAAATAGCTTTCATTTTCTCCCTGCCCGTTTTTTTGTGCGGTCACGCTTCGCCGGCGCTGTAAGCGCCACAGGCAAACCGTCCCACCGGGTTGTTGCAATCAGGAAGGTAGAGAAAAAGTCTCAAGAAGCGGTGAGGAGAAATGGTAAAATTGTTGCTAACGAAATGTCTGCAATTGTAATTGTTTTCGGGCGTCTGTTGGCGCTCTATCGCTAGAGGTCGCAAACACCATCAACGCAGCGATGCGGGCGCCAGAGCGGTCTGATTTTCAAAAAGCCCCGGTAGACGAGTTCCATCACCTGTACAATGACCGGCAACCCCATGATCCACCCGGCAATGCGGGTTGCGGGTAGTACTGACCACAGTGCTGCAAATGCCCGTGCACCGGAGTAGAGCCGACCTTCATGTGTTTGGACATGGAAACGCTTGATGGCATCATCTTTGGACAGGCCTTCGGTCACAAAGGCGCCGGGAACTTCGGTCAGGTCTATCCAGTCAATGCGATCCGCCCCGTTCCGGCGGCGCCAGAACGCAATTTCCTTTCGACAGAGCGGGCAACCGCCATCGAAGTAAACCGTCAGGACCGACGTCATGCTCTCACACCTGCTGTCATTGATACGTGCATCTTGACATATAATAGCAGTTTCGCGATTTCAAAATTGCAGTGTCCGTAGATCAACACGCTCAATGCATGTGCTCACTTAGGAACGCCAGTACAGCATTTTCATAAATGCCTGTCGCGAAGCGATGCAGATCCACATGGCCCGCATCGGGCACAATGAGCAGCGCCTTCGGTTCCAATGCCTGAGCATATAATTCACGGGTGTTTTCAACTGTTGTGCGGTCATCACGACCACCAGACATGACCAGAACCGGTGCCGAGACATTTCCTATCAGGTTTAGAGGCGACAACAGACCCGGGTCATAACCAAGCCGTACAGGCACCTGCCACAACAACAGGGGCGCAAGCGCACTGGGCAGTTTACCAAGACGAATGGCAATCCTGTTGCGGAGGGCATCGTCGAGCGAACTGTAGACGGCCTCAAGGACCAGAGCATCGATCGGTAAAGGCGAGCTTGCCATGAGGCTCGCTGCACCGCCAAGCGACACCCCGATGACGGCTATAGGCACAGCGCTGGAGCGCAGGTTCACATAATCTACAGCAGCGGTGACACCTTTCGCTTCGAGAAACCCGAAGGTGATGTAGTCACCGTCGCTTTCGCCATGCGCCTGCAGGTCGAACCAAAGCACTTTGTAACCGGCTTGAACCAAGAACCGCGCGCGTGATGTCATTGAGGATCGATCAGCGCGGATACCGTGGACAAGAATGACGGCACCATTTTCGCCATCCGTGTCTGCAAACCAACCTTTAAGCAGACGTCCATCGGCGTCAGCGAATGACACTTCTTCGACGTTCAAGTCGCCTGGAGGCTGCCCAACGTCGCTGCGTGTTGGCGTCGTCGCATAACTCCCTGCTGCATAGAGCACTGCAATAGCGGCCAAAAAGCCTGCCACCAGCACCAAAATGACCGCGCGCAGGGTGCGCACCACACATTCTCCTGGCTTGCTACTGCTTCGGCAGGTTCAAGCGAATGTGCAAATCACGAAGCTGCCGCGCAGAGACATCTGAAGGTGCACCCATGAGCAGATCTTCGGCTTGCTGGTTCATGGGGAACATGATGACTTCGCGGAGATTTTCCTCGCCGCACAAAAGCATAACAATGCGGTCGATCCCCGGCGCAATGCCTCCATGCGGAGGGGCGCCGAATCTCAACGCTTTGAGCATGCCGCCAAATCGCTCTTCGACAACATCGGGGCCGTAGCCTGCGATCTCGAAAGCCTTGAACATGATCTCCGGCCTGTGATTCCGGATGGCCCCTGAAGAGAGCTCGATGCCATTGCAGACGATGTCATATTGATAGCCAAGAATGTCGAGCGGATCCTTGCTCTCCAGCGCTTCCAGCCCGCCTTGTGGCATGGAGAACGGATTGTGAGAAAAGTCGATCTTCTTCTCGTTCTCGTCCCATTCGAACATCGGGAAATCCACAATCCAGCAAAACTCAAAACAGTCCGGATCGATCATATCCAGATCCGTGCCGATGCGGGTTCTGGCGGCACCGGCAAAATCGACGAACTTTTTCGGCACGCCGGCAACAAAGAACACGGCATCGCCGTCTCCCAATCCGAGTTGCTCGCGTAGCCCTGCTGTACGTTCTTCGCCAATATTCTTCGCAACTGGCCCGGCACCTTCTCCGTCACGGAAGAAGATGTAACCGAGGCCAGGCTGGCCTTCGCCCTGAGCCCAGGCGTTCATACGGTCGCAAAAAGCGCGGCTGCCGCCGCCCTTGGCCGGAATGGCCCAGACTTGCACCTGAGGATCGCTGGCAATCATGCCGGCAAATATCTTGAAACCCGAATCACGGAACCAATCGGTCGCGTCCTCCATCACGATGGGATTTCGCAGGTCCGGCTTGTCTGACCCATACTTGCGCATGGCTTCCGCATAGGGAATGTGCGGGAACTTCTGGGTTACAGGTTTGCCGTTTCCAAATTCCTCGAAAAGCCCACGCAAAACCGGCTCGACGGAATTGAAGACGTCGTCCTGAGTGACAAAGCTCATCTCGATATCGAGTTGATAGAATTCGCCAGGGCTACGATCAGCGCGCGCATCTTCATCGCGGAAACACGGTGCGATCTGAAAATAGCGATCAAAGCCCGCAATCATTGTCAGCTGCTTGAATTGCTGTGGAGCCTGAGGCAGCGCGTAGAACTTGCCCGGGTGCATACGTGAGGGAACGAGAAAATCTCTCGCACCTTCCGGGCTGGATGCGGTCAGAATGGGGGTTTGAAATTCAAGGAACCCGCCGTCCCACATGCGTCGGCGAATGGAATCAATAATGCGGGAGCGTTGCACGATATTGGCATGCAAGGTGTCGCGTCGAAGATCGAGGAAACGATAGCGTAAACGCAGATCTTCGGGATAATCCGGCTCACCGAACACCGGCACCGGCAACTCTTCCGATTGTGACAACACCTCAAGCTCGCGGATGAAAATCTCCAGGCTACCGGTTGGAAGCTTATCGTTGACGGTTTCGTCAGTCCTCGCCCGCACATCGCCATCAATACGGATGACC
>JAJFHB010000242.1 GCA_021775795.1 Hyphomicrobiales bacterium
AGGTACGGAAAGCATCATATTGGCGGTTCGCACCGCCCTTAACAAAGCCCGTGCTTCACGGTCCTTCGACGGCACCCCGCGTATCGTCATGGCGAGAAGTGGCCACGCTGCCTTCACCAAGGCTGCTGACCTGATGGGTATCGAAACGGTGCGCGTCGATATCGCTGATTACAAGGCCGATGTCAGCGCCATCGCAGAAACAATCAATGACGACACATTCATGCTTGTGGGCTCGGCATTTGCCTATCCGTTCGGGCATGTGGATGACATTACAGGCTTGAGCGAACTGGCGCAGACGCATGATCTCTGGCTGCATGTTGACGCCTGCCTGGGCGGCTTCATTCTGCCGTTCGCGAATGATCTCGGCTATGAGATCCCGGGCTTTGACTTCACGCTCCCCGGGGTTAGCTCCATGTCCGCAGATCTGCATAAATACGGGTATACCCCCAGAGGTGCCTCCCTCCTGCTGATACGGGACGAGGCTGATCAGGGCGCCCAACAATTTAGCTTTTCAGACTGGCAGACCGGCACATTCAACACGCAGACCGTTGTCAGTTCGCGCCCGGCTGGTGCAATTGCGGGAGCGTGGGCGGTGATGAACCATCTCGGATTTGACGGGTACCGCGACCTGGTGGATCAGACGTTGAAGTCCAAGGCCGCAATGATTAACACAATCAGTGCGGTTGAAGGTGTGTCGCTTTGCGGCACCCCCCACGGCACGGTTATCGGCTATCGCGGTGAAGATGGGCTCAATATGCCTGCAGTGCGGGAAGGCCTGAAACGACGTGGCTGGCACATGGGGGTTCTTGCGGACCCGCCGGGCTTTCAACTGTTGATGAATTCACGCACCGGGGCCATTGCAGGTGAGTTTGCCGCGGAGTTGCAGCAGGTGATCGAGGGTGTTCGATCGGGCACAATAGTTTCCGGAGAAGCGGACATGGCGTACGCGGTCTGAGCGTCAGCGTACCGCCAGAACTTTGTCGAGCAATTCATAAAGAGAATTCGCCTCGATCGCGCCCAACTCCTCGCGAAAGGCAACTTCGGCGTCACGCCAGAGAGGGCGGGCCCGCTCGTACAGGGCTTGCCCGGAGGCTGTAATTTCAACAGCACGGCTGCGGGCGTCGGCTCCCGCCACAATGGAAATGTATCCTGATTTCTCCAGGGGCTTCAGGTTCCGGGTCAACGTCGTTCGATCAAGCACGATCTTGTTTGCAAGATCAGTAATCGACATTCCACTGCTGCGCGCAACATTGGCAAGGATGGAGTATTGCGAAATCTTCAGACCTGTTTCCTTCAAGGCTGAATCGTAGCGGCGCGAAATATGGCGCGCTGTGCGCCGCAGGCGATTGCATGAGCATTGGCTCACCGGCGCAGACTTTTCCGCGACCCCCTCCCCCGAGGTGTGCAGTTTTTTCATTTCCGTGTCTTGTGTCCTCACCCTTAGGCGTGTACTTACACGTGTATATACACATGACATGTCGCTCCTGTCACCAGGTTTTTTGGTGTCGAGCCAGGAACGGAACAGCAATGAGCGTTGAGACACAATCTTCTGGCGGCACAGGATGGCGCACTCCCTTCATTGTTATTGCCGCTGGATGCGTCATTGCCTGCCTTGGCTTTGGAATTCGCTCGTCTTTCGGTTTTTTCCTGGAGCCCGTCACCGTCGCCAGAGAATGGGACCGTGAGACCTTCGCTCTTGCCCTGGCGCTACAGAATTTGTTCTGGGGCATTGGTTTGCCCGTTTCCGGCTATCTCGCTGACCGGTTCGGCGCCACAAAAGTCCTTGCCGGCGGCGCTATCGTATTCGGGCTTGGCATCTGGTGGATGGCTGAGACCGAAACACCCTGGGTCCTTTATCTCTCAGGCGGAATTCTTGCGGGCCTTGGCGTCGCGTTCACCTCCTTTACTCTCGTCATGGCTGCGATGGCGAAGGTCGTCGGGCCGGAAAAGAGATCGATGACCCTTGGCATCGGAACAGCGGCCGGCTCTGCGGGCCTGGTAATATTCTCTCCCTTGTCCCAACAGCTTATTTCGAATTTTGGTTGGCACGAAGCGATGCTGATTCTCGCAGTTCTCGCCCTGATTATCATTCCGTTCGCGTTCATCCTGCCAGGCAATGCAAATGTGCAGGGTGAACGAGAACGACGGCAATCAGCCGTTGAGGCCATGCGCGAAGCCTTGAGCCATCGCGGCTATGTGTTGCTGACAATCGGCTTTTTCGTTTGCGGGTTTCACGTTGCTTTCATTGCCGTGCACTTTCCCGCCTACGTGAAAGATCTGGGGTTACCGGGGGAAGTTGCCGCCTATTCGCTCGCCCTTGTGGGGTTGCTTAATATAGGCGGAGCATTTGCAGCGGGCCTTATCGGCAAGCGCTGGAGCATGAGCTACAGTCTCAGCGCCATCTATTTCCTGCGCGCCATCGCAATTACAGCACTGCTGCTGGCGCCCAAGACTGAATTCACCATGTACGCGTTTGCCGCCGGTATGGGCATCCTCTGGCTTTCAACAGTGCCGCTCACGACGGGTATCGTGGCGCAGGTCTTTGGCGTGCGCTACATGGCAACGCTGTTTGGCATTGTCTTCTTCAGTCACCAGATCGGCAGCTTTCTGGGAATCTGGCTCGGCGGCTATCTGTTCGACCTCTATGGCACCTATGATCCGGTCTGGATCGCCGGAGTGGTGCTGGGCATCCTTGCAGGGATCATTCATCTGCCCATCAACGAGCGCCCGCTTGAACGCCTCGCACCGGCGGAGTGACCGGAGGAGTGCGAACATGACCGGCGTTGTCTTGGTCGTCAGTGCGTCGGTTCCGGCGTCACGGCTCGTGCCTTCTTGAAAGTTCGCGCTGCTTTCGTCGGGGCGGATGCAGCCGCTATCAATCCTGAGTTCGCGTAAGCCTCGTGGTTTACTTCGATCTCTTTGAGATCATAGAGATAATTGACCATGAATCCGAAGGCCTGAGCCATGCCACGCTCAGAAATGTCGGCAAGCCAGTTGATGCGTTCCAGCCTTGCACCATTGCCAAGATGGAAACGGGCGACCGGATCACGCGGGCGGTCATTGCGCGCTTTGACAGCCATCAGATAGTGAGCACACAGGCGGTTCAGTTGTTCTTGTACCGCTTCTGCCTGTTCCTTATCGAATTGCCATTCCGCATCATCGAGACAGGCAAGAGCTTCGCACTCGGCGGGTAACAGAACACCGTCATCACCGGCAGCCCGCTCTGCATCCAGCCAGCGGGCAAAGCCCGGCACCGGCGACAGGGTTACAAACGTCCGCAGGCTTGGAACCTCGCGTGCGAGATCCGTTGCCACCTGCTTGATGAGGAAATTGCCGAAGGAAATTCCAGCCAACCCCGGCTGACAATTGGAGATCGAATAGAACACCGCCGTGGTCGGCGCCTTACCAGGTTCCCCGCCTTCCGCATCAAGAACATCTTGAATTGAATGTGGCATGTCCCGCGTCAGGGCGACTTCCACAAAAATCAACGGCTCATCCACGAGCGAGGGATGGAAGAAGCCAAAGCAGCGGCGATCTTCAGGCTCGAGGCGTCGCTTCAAATCATCCCAGCCGCGGATCTCATGCACCGCTTCATACTGAATGATTTTCTCCAATATGGTTGCCGGTGTTGCCCAGTCGATGCGCCTGAGAACGAGAAAGCCGCGATTGAACCAGGCACCGAAGAGATGCACGAGATCCCGATCCACAGCTTCGAGATCCTTGTCACCCTTGGCAAAGCGCAGGAGGTCCTCGCGCATGGCAACAATCTGGGCCGTACCACCCGGCGCCATGTTCAGACGGCGGAAAAACTCGCGTCGCGGCGCTTCGGTGGCCCTGGTCAATTCATCAAGACGGGATGTGTCAGGCGTCTCGACATAGGCCTGTGCTGCACTTGCCACGAGATCGGGATCAGGCATGAATTTTTCAGCCAGGAACCGGAAGAACTGCTGCCGGCCGCTATCGTCAAGTAGGCGATATCCCTGCAGAATGGCCTGAGCGATGGCGACACCGGAGCTTTCGCCGCGGTCCGAAAGCAAAGCATGAGACAGTTCTTCAAGCTTGCCGGCGTGGCCGGGCCCTGAAAAATCCAGGAGTGAGCGCCCTCTCTCGACAATTGTGTCGAGCAATTCATTGAAGAAAAATGCGTTCTTCGCCAAAGTCTCTGCCTTTCAATCGGTGCAGCAATACTGCCCGCACTCGCTGATATCGCTCCTGATATATGCGCTCGATTGGCCGGTGTCATCGGTCAATTCCTGGTCAAACCGATTAGTTTTGCCAGAGGCGATCTAGGACTGCTGACTCTGTCGGGCGAGCGCGCGTCGCCGTGCAAGAACCACAACAACCGCGATGATCGAACCCGCGGCTATGAGCAACAGCCAATCACGCCAGTTCGGTTCACGCATCTGATCCCCCATCATGACCATGAGGATCGTCATTGGCAAAACACCGATGGCGGTGGTCCAGATGAACGTCCACCAGGAAACACGTGTGAGCCCGGCACCATAGTTGACCAGATTAAACGCAACGACGGGGATCAAACGGACAATGATCAATGTGGCGACACTTGTTTGGCTCGACCAGGCATCGACACTTGCCATGCGCTTGAGGCCGAACACCTCTGCAACAAAAGGCCGGCCGAGTTTCCGCGACAGTCCGAAAGCCAGAGTTGCGCCGATCATCGCACCGATCCAGGTTAAAATGGTACCCCACACTGTGCCAAAGCACATGCCGGCCACCACGGCCACGACCTCAGCTGGAAACGGTACAAATGAGTGCGCAACCATGAGCCCGACGAGGCTGAAATGACCCCAGATTCCCAACGATTTCACATACTCGGC
>JAJFHB010000243.1 GCA_021775795.1 Hyphomicrobiales bacterium
GAGCTTGAACAAGCTGCCGGTGAGCTTGCCGTCGAAACGAACGAGTTAAGCCGCAATCTGATTGCCACGGCGAGCCAGATACAATCCCGCGAAGCCCAAATTACAGCCGCCGAAGAACGCCTCGAAAAACTGACCTTTGAAGAAAGCACAATGCGTGGCGACATGGAAAGCCGGCGGGAAGCCCTGGCGGAACTTCTCGCAGGCCTGCAGCGTCTTGAGACAGACCCGCCGCCGCCATTGGCTGTAAATCCCACCGATGCGCTGAGCGCCTTGCGGGGTGCCATGCTCTTGAGCGCTGTCATCCCCGAGCTTCGTGGCCAGGCGAACGCCCTGGCGCAATCGCTTGCCCATATTGCGGACATCAGAAGCGCGATTGAGCGCGAGCACCGCGAAATCGCTGAAAACCTGACCGAATTGGACGCGGAGCGCCGCGAAATAGCCACTCTTTTGGAACAAAAGCAGACCCTGACACAGACGATTTCACTGGAGCTGGAAGAAGAGCTCGTCCGCAGCGCAGGGCTGGCCGAACAGGCTGGCTCACTGAACGATCTCATTAACCGCCTGGAACAGGCCCGGCGCGACGCGGCTCTGGCCCAACTTGAGGCCGAAGAGGCAAGACGCGACGAACAGGAGCAGGAGCGCCTGGAGCGACTTGCGAGTTTCTCGCACCCCAGTGTGGAGTTTTCGGAAGCCCGCGGAGAGCTTGGATATCCAGCTCAGGGGCGCCGGATTCGGGACTATGGCAACGACGATGAATTCGGGAATGCCTCAGAAGGCCTCTATATTGAAACACGGCAATATGCTCAGGTGACGACGCCAAATGACGGTTGGGTGGTTTTTGCTGGAAATTTCAGAGGTTATGGCGAATTGTTGATCATCAACGCTGGCGAAAATTATCATGTTTTACTAGCCGGGATGACACAAATTGCGGTAAATGTCGGCCAGTTCGTCCGTGCAGGCGAGCCGGTTGGCACAATGGGCGCGAAAGCAGCCCAAAGCACAGTGATCGGCACAGAACTGCAGGACGGAAAGCCGGTTCTTTACGTGGAATTTCGAAAGAACGGTAGATCAATTGACCCTCGCCCATGGTGGGCGGGAAATGATGAAAGGGTGCGCGGATGATGCGGAAACGCTTGCTTGCGGGGTTTGGAATTACCCTCTGCGGCGCGGTAGCCGCGACGTTGCTGTTTTACACATTTGGACCTTTGGGTCCTGCCAACGCCGCGAACTCGGAAACATACCGGCAGTTAAATCTGTTTGGTGATGTCTTCGATCGAATTCGATCTGACTATGTTGATGAGCCGGACGATTCCGATCTTATTGACGCGGCCATTTCGGGCATGCTTGAGGCGCTTGATCCACATTCAAGTTTCATGAATGCGGAAGGCTTCCAGGAGATGCAGGTACAAACCCGCGGTGAATTTGGCGGGCTTGGTATCGAAGTCACCATGGAAGGCGGCGTCGTCAAGGTCGTTGCTCCCATTGACGATACACCTGCAGCACTTGCGGGCGTACAGGCGGGCGACCTCATTACCCATCTGGACGGCGAACAGCTTCTCAACATGACCCTTGGCGATGCCGTAGACCGTATGCGCGGGCTGGTAAACACGCCGATCGTTTTGACCATCCAGCGCGATGGTGTCGAAGAGGCTTTTGACATCCGTATTGTCCGCGACATTATCCGAATTCGCTCCGTGCGTTACGAGCAGGATCAAGACGTCGGCTATATTCGGATCACCACCTTCAACGAGCAGACGCAGGAAGGTTTGCACCGTGCTGTGAACGAGCTTCGCGAAGAGATCGGTGAAGATATCAAGGGCTTCATAGTAGACCTGCGCAACAATCCAGGCGGCCTGCTCGATCAGGCAATCTATGTCTCCGATACTTTCCTTGAGCGTGGCGAAATTGTTTCGACGCGCGGCAGAAACGCCGAGCAGACCCAGCGCTACAACGCTGATTCCGGCGATCTCACACAAGGGTTGCCAGTGGTTGTTCTCATTAACGGCGGCTCAGCTTCGGCCTCGGAAATCGTTGCCGGCGCCCTGCAGGATCACCAGCGTGCCACTATTTTGGGAACACGCTCTTTCGGCAAAGGCTCGGTGCAGACAATCATTCCGCTGGGCGGCATGGGTGCTATTCGGCTGACGACGGCGCGTTATTACACGCCGTCTGGCCGTTCAATCCAGGCCAAGGGCATCGATCCGGACATTCTTGTTGAACAGGAGCGTCCCGGTGATGAGGCTGCCAGTGAAGAACTGCGTGGAGAATCGACGCTCCCCGGTCATATCGAAGCCGAGGACGGTTCGGAACAATCAGGCTCATCTTCTTATGTTCCGCCGGATCGGGATGAAGACAAGCAACTGATTTATGCCCTCAACCTGTTGCGCGGTGTCGATGTGGATGGTCCGGTGACCGAAACCATGGACGAAACAACCGACACGACACAGCCGGAAACTGAAGGCGAAGAAGCAGCCGAGTAATTCGGCGGACTGAATTGAGCTTGGTTAACAGACCATTAAGGGTCAGTTGAGCATAATCGGGCGCGGGTAACTCCGCGCCCGATTTCTTTATGACCGGCTCTTGCCTCTCCAGGTTTCCGCATATGTCTGATCAGGACTTACATGCACCGTTAAACCGCAACGGCGATCGACGAGGTGGCCGCAAGCTGAAGCTCACACTTCTGGGCTCCTTGTGGGCCACTTTAAGCTGCGCCTTGACCGTGCTGGTGTTGTGGCTGGCGGTTGCAGAAGACCCGCTTGGTGGCGAGCCTGTAGCACTGCTGACGCTTCCGGCCACAGAGACGGGCGCCGAGCAAATGGCTTCCGGTGAAGATCTCGAATTCCGCGACGCACTGCCGCCCGGAGCGGATCCCGATGCGGAAGTACAGGACGCATCAGCAAACGATGTGGAAGACATCGCACCCACAGGTAACGCTGTTGATCCACTGGATGCGCAGTTTGACGCCCTCGCCGAACAACAAGATCAGCAAAACACATCGCGAGCGGAACTGGTCACCGCTCCTGTAGACGCTGTCATGGAGGAAGGCACACACGGACCGCTTCCCCGGATTTCCATCGATGGGGAAACTCCCGCGCGGGTTTATGCCAGGCCGCTGAGTGATGTTGAGGCGGATGCAAATACTGCCAAAATATCGATCCTTGTCGGAGGGCTTGGATTGAGTGCGTCGGGAACCACGGCTGCAATCAACTCCATGCCGGAACAAATTACCTTCGCGTTTGCTCCCTACGCACACAACTTGCAGGATTGGGTTCACCGTGCCCGCCAGAACGGCCACGAGGTCATGCTGCAGCTTCCCATGGAACCGTTCGACTATCCAGACAATGACCCCGGGCCGCACACTCTTTTGAGTTCGCTCGCGCCACCGGAAAACACCCGCCGCCTGGAATGGCTTCTCAGTCGTGCCACCGGCTATTTCGGCGTCACGAACTACATGGGGGCAAAGTTTACCGCCTCACCGGATTCGCTGCGCAGCGTTCTTGAACACATCAACCAGCGCGGCCTCGTCTATGTTGAAGATGGCACATCAGCCCGCAGCAGCACGCCTCTCGTATCCCGCCAGATCGGCCTTTCCGCTACCGTCTCGGACATTGTCATCGACGCCATTGCGAGTGCAGACGCCATAGACGCTGCCTTGAGCGAGCTTGAATCATTGGCGCTTGAGCGCGGCGTGGCCCTTGGTGTTACCAGCGCCTTGCCCGTCAGCATCGAGCGGATCAACGCCTGGGCGAATTCACTTGAGGCCAAGGGCATCTATCTGGTACCCGTGAGCGGCACCATAGCGCTGCGCCAAAACCACAAATAAGCCAGTAGAACATGCCCAACACCGATGCTGACAGTCTGCCTTACAGAGCCTGCGTCGGGGTCATGCTCATCAACGCCAAGGGTCTGGTCTGGATCGGCCGGCGCATCCCGAAATGGGAAGGCGATACTGGCGACCATATGTGGCAGATGCCCCAGGGCGGCATAGACAAAGATGAAACAGCCGAGCAGGCAGCGCTTCGTGAACTGCTCGAGGAAACCGGAACTTCGAACGCTGAAATTGTGTCGCAGACGGAAGACTGGTTGACTTATGAGCTGCCACCCGAAGCAATCGGTGAAGCACTTAAAGGCCGCTTTCGTGGTCAAAAGCAACTCTGGTTCGCCATGCGGTTCAACGGTTCTGACGCAGATTTTGACATTGAGCACGGTCACGGCGAAAAACTCGAGTTTGACGCCTGGCGCTGGGAGCATATGGACCGGCTTCCTGATTTGGTCGTGCCGTTCAAGCGACAGGTCTATGAGCAGGTAGTCGCTGCATTCGTCCATCTCGCCACCTCCCTGAGTGAGCAAGACAGCTGACTTGCTCTCATATTGTATTTGATTGTGATGGTGTTCTGGTCGACAGCGAGTGGTTGTCCTGCACGTTGGAATCAAGACTGCTTGCCGAATGCGGGTTCATCTTGTCGCCTGAAGAAATTGCCCGCCGGTATATCGGCTCCACAGTCGAAAGCATGTTCAAAGACATCGAGGCTGAACGGGGAGAAGCCCTGCCAAAAGGCTTCAGGCAGCACTATCACGCAAATCTCGAAGCTGCATTTGATACCGATCTTTGTGCAATCCCCGGCATTGAAGAAATCCTTTCTATTCTTCCCCATGAACGTTCCGTAGCCTCAAACAGCGACCTTGAACGCCTGCATCACAGTCTCAAGACAACTGGGATTGACCGGCACTTCAAAAGGGAGCGGATCTTTTCCTCCGAGATGGTCGAAAGCCCTAAGCCTGCGCCTGACCTTTATCTGCATATCCTCAAGCACGTTGGTGCAGACCCCCATTCCACACTTGTCATCGAAGACAGCGCGACGGGCGTAACCGCGGCACGCCTTGCG
>JAJFHB010000244.1 GCA_021775795.1 Hyphomicrobiales bacterium
CAGGGCATTCGGGTACGTTACATGCACTCTGACATCGACACGCTCGAACGCATTGAGATCATTCGCGACCTGCGCCTCGGCGCCTTTGACGTGCTCATCGGCATCAACCTTCTGCGCGAAGGTCTCGACATCCCCGAGTGCGCCCTTGTCGCCATTCTCGACGCTGACAAGGAAGGCTTTCTGCGCTCGGAAACCTCGCTCGTTCAGACCATCGGGCGTGCTGCGCGAAACGTCGACGGTCGTGTCATCTTGTACGCAGACCGCATTACAGGCTCCATGGAGCGCGCCCTGGGCGAAACCAACCGGCGGCGCGAGAAGCAGGAGGCCTATAATGTCGAACACGGCATCACGCCGGAAAGCGTGCGGACCAACATCGCCGACATTCTCGACAGCGTTTACGAACAGGATCACGTCACGGTTGATGCAGGCTTTGCCGAAGGCGGGCATCTGATCGGCAATAATCTCCAGACACATCTGACTGAGCTTGAAAAACGCATGCGCGATGCGGCTGCCGATCTGGAATTTGAGGAAGCTGCCCGTCTGCGTGATGAAGTCAAACGGCTCCGGGAGACCGAACTCGCCGTGCTCGATGATCCGCTTGCCCGCCAGGAGAAGATCGAGGACAAGGCCGGCTCATATTCCGGCAAACGCGGCCCCGGCACCGTTCCCAAAGACGAACGCAAGCCATCTTCTTCAGGCGGCCGCCCCGGCACCCGGTCGTACCGCAAGAAACGGTAGATCCCGGGGTAATCACCTCAAGACCTCGTAGTCGCCAAAGAAACACAGACTTGCCGCCCGCCGATGATTTCCAAATCTCGCAGCAGGCACTAGGCAAACGTGCTAAACCCCCATTCCAGCAATTTGCGAACCCGCCATCATCCCCATGACCACCCCTGCCCTCACCCGTTCAAGCCTTGCCGTTCTTGCCATCGGCTTCATGGTGCTCTTTGTGGGCGGTGGGTCGCGCTTTGCCATCGGGCTGGTTCTCAAGCCTATGGCGGAGGATCTTGGTTGGGACCGTGGCACGCTTGGACTTGCAATCGCAGCCTTTCTGGTTGTCTCGGCAATCTGCATGTTTGTTTCAGGCCGCCTGGTTGATCGCTTCAGTCAACGAACCGTTCTCATATCCGGCCTGTTCATTGCCGCCCTCGGCATCGGCGCCATGAGTGTGGTTGTGGCCCCCTGGCAGGCACTGCTGCTTTACGGTGGCGTCTTTGCCATCGGTAACGGCATTGCCTCAATCGCCCCGATTGGCGTCATGATCTCTCGCCGCTTTCCAGGCCGCACGGGATTTGCAAACGCCATCGCCACATCAGGCATCGGTGTTGGTCAGCTGCTCATCATTTCAGCACTTGCAGCAGCACTTGTCGGCATTGGCTGGCGCAACGTCTATGTCTGGCTTGGCATCGTCAATCTGGCGCTCATACCGTTTGTCTTTCTCGCGATCAGGAGTTCCAGCAACAATGAGAGCGCCGCATCTGCAGATGTTGCGGCCCAACCCGAAGGCGCGACCCTCAGCGAGGCCGCGGGGAAACGACGGTTTTGGCTGTTGTTGATTGTTTACGCGATTTGCGGTTGCCAGGACTTCTTCGTCGCAACCCACATCGTGGCCTTTGCCCAGGACAATGGCATAACCGACATTCTCGCAGGCAATCTGCTTGCCTTTATGGGGCTTGCGGGCGTGGCGGGCGTCATCGCTGCCGGACTTTGGAGTGATCGCTCAGGGCCCGGTCGGGCGACCCTGTTCTGCTTTTTGCTGCGCATCGTCATTTTCGGACTGATCCTCACCAGCCAAAGTCAGATTGCGATTGCAGTCTTTGGTCTTCTCTTTGGCATCACCTTCTGGCTTACCGCCCCGCTCATGGTGATCTTCGTTCGGGAGGCTTTTGGCACAGCGCATCTCGGCAGCATCTCCGGCATTATCGTCATGGTGCACCACATGTGCGGCGGCCTCGGCGCCTGGGGCGGAGCGGTTCTGTTCGATGCACAAGGGTCATACGACAACGCCTTCGTGATCATGCTGGTAATGTCAGTGATAGCGGCAGGCCTGTCCTTTGGTCTTCTCAGACAGCGCAGAAAAGCCTGACACGCGATGCGGCTTTTTACGGTGTCGCGAGCTTCTCGGAGACATCATGGAAGCTGTAGATCCGTAACGCACTTTCATAGACATACTGCCGGTCGGGCAGATCCTCAATCGGAACGCCGAAATAGTGGCGCAGGACCATACGGAAAGTGTTCACCGGCGTCGCATCCGCTGCAATGGTGTCGGCGGCAACACCCGGCAGATACTGGGCGCTGAGTATCGCCATTTTCTCGCGCAACTCGGCAGGCTCGGTATCGAGCCAGTTGACGGCAGAAACATCCGTTCCAAGCCGCGTGATCTCATCACCTGCATAGCGCTCGGGCCAGGGCCCCTCGTCTGCCTGTAAAATGATGATGGGTTCCGGCCCCGGCTGGCTTTTGAGATCGTCAATCAGTTCCAGAAGCTGACCGTTGGCATACTTCAACTGGCCGATGTAATTTTCAGCCCGTGTCCTGGATTGGGCCTGAGCCACACTCATGCACTGCCCGTTCTCATCAAGAACAAAGGGTGGATGGGGAACAAGAAAATGCGCGAACGCGAATGTCGTTTCTTCCTGTTCCGAAATTTCTCTCAAATTTGCAAACTTGTGAGCGGGCCGCTGGCACTGGATCCATCTTGAATCGAGAGCCTTGAGACCAACCAGTTCGGCGCTCTGCCCGACAATCGAGTTTTCAAGAATGATGCGGGCCATTTCAGGCCATGCGCGCCAGGTGAAACTCTCATCGACCAGAAGATTGCGCCGCGTTGGTTCCCACCAGGAGCCTAGAAAATGTGTCGAGTAACCCTCACCTTTGAGAAACCTCAAGAGCCTGAAGTCCTGCAGCAAATCGTATAGAGGCACCCAGTCGTGTGACGATATGGCTGGCTCAGCCTCAAGGCCGTCGAGGTAGTCCATGTTGAGCGAGGATGCCAAAGAGTGCGCCGTCCGCTGGTAGTTCGAATAAGACGCATCAGACACAGCAAAGCCGCGCTGGCGCAACGCTTCCAGAAACGCCGAATTGTCAAAACCATAGACTTCCTGCAGCTGGTCGGCGCGGGCATAACGGTCGAGCACAATGTAGTAGATATCGCGTTTTTCCGTGTCCGCATGATCGACGGCGACAGGGAGCGTCGGGAAGGCACTTTCTGCAAGCTCTGCAATGGCAGGGCGATCCAGCCACACAGGCGAGTTGGCGGCCATGCGGATGATGGGTAAAACCAGCAATGCGACGCCGATAATGCTGAGCCCGAAAGCAGACGTCTTGCGCGGTTCTGCTTCCCGCACAACCAGATAACCAAGGCCGATAAAAAGCACAATCCAGGGGAATACAAACAGACTGCTGGGCAGAATGTAGCCGGCAGTAAAGATGCAGATGAACCCCAGCGCCAACAAGGGATCAACGAGTTCTCGCCTGCCGGTAAGAAGCACCAGCAAGGTGCGTAACGCGATGAGCACGGCGAGCATGGCCACAACCGGCAGAATGAAATGTGAAGCGTCAAGCCGGGTCACATTGAAAGATGCGATCTTGAGCGCTGGAAACAATGGTAACAGCACCAGATAGAGCGGCATTCTCAACAACGGATGTCGCATCATCGTTTCAGTGCCCGCTTCTGAAATCTCTATGACCTGTCAAACCAGAAAAGCGTCCGTCCGGTTGCGGCAACCTCTTCGCTGCGAACGATCCGGGCCTTCTTGTTCAGCGCGGCCTCAAAAGCTTCCTGCGTGTAGTCCGTGAAAATGTCTTCACGCAGATTGAGGAGCTGCTGCACCGTCGGGTCGGATTTCTGCACGAATTCAATGACACCATGCGGTGCCAGGGAGACGAGCCATGACACCACCTGATCCAGGGGCACATTCCGGGCAATAGCCAGATGATGCTCGAACGCGAGTGCAATTATGGCCGAAGCGCCACCGCGTTGAGGAACGCTTGGGCGCTCCTTCTCATACCAACCCTGACTGGGACTTGGATTTGCGGCATCTTGATAAAGCGGCAGCATGTCGAGAGACTTGGCGGTCGCGCGCGCATAGGAACGCTCCAACGCACCGTGGTCGATATCAAAGCCGATGACCCGCCCGGCACCATTTTCCAGCGCCACTTCGGAATATTCACCGGAATTGCAGCCAAGGTCCCACAGCATTTGCGGTTTGACCTTGCCGGTAAACTCGGCAATGAAGCGCCGTTTTGCGGTTTCCTCGTTCGAGGCGTAGGTGTGTGTCTGCTCGTAGTCCTGCCACACGGTTACGCCTGTGTCGCGGGGCTGAAGACCTTTGATCCAGCCTTGCAGTTGACGCAGCATGCCCAAATAGCTGCGCTTTGGCAGCACGGCGTGCTTGGCGCGGGCGACAATCTCTTCACTGTTGGCCGTCGCCTTCCGCTGCAGGCGGGCGGGTAGGCTCACATGGGCCGCAATGTTGAGTGAAAATTTGCGCCACCAGGGTAGCAACTCCGCAATCCACTCAGTTTCGATGCCCTCAAGGCGACCACGAAACCAGGCGTTGTGGGGAATGCCAAACAGGCTGCGCAGCAAAAGCGGGTTCAGGAATTGCTCGCAGAACTGACGATGGCCACGCCACAACTCGCCCTCTTCATAGCGGCGGAATGACAGGATATCGATGAAACAGGGATTTGGACCATTGAACTGGACATTATACGCCGACGCATCGCTCAGGCTGACACCTCGCTCAAGCGCCTCGATCTGAATTTCCAGATGCAACAGCGCTGCCGCCTTCAAGAGAGCAAACGGCCATTCATAAGGGTATGAGATAAACGGGATGCGCGAGTGCCGCAGCACAAGCTGTGCGGAATCTGCAGCTTCTCCCAAAGCACTGCGGTCAACTTCATCACTGCTCACCACAAGCCCGCGTGAAGCGAGATCGTCAAGCAGGCCCGTGCCCTTTACAAACGCATAATGTTCCGCGGCCTGTGGTGAGACCGTGCGGAAAATTTCATTACCGGCTTTGTAAACATGGCCGCTCGGATCGCGAAAGGAACCAGCATCGACCAGCGGCCCACTCATTTGGAGGCATCCGCAATGTTGCCGCCATCATCGCCATCACGACGGTTCATGCCGATCATGTCCTTGAATTTTGCCCAGTAGAGCTTGATCACGAACAGACCACTCGCAATCGCCCCGACAACGACCTGCAAAGCAATACTTGCCGTACCCGGATCGAGATAGGCATAAGCATTCTCAGTCAGCATGAGCAAAACGGCGACAGCCATGAGTGTGTTGCTGGTACGCATTACAATATCCTTCCCTGCAAACGCTCCGCTACCGCCCTGCCCAGGGTCTTTTAACGTGGCTCGGAGCGCTAAAAATCGACGTGACGATACTCGATACCTGTTAATGCCAGGTTAGTCTGGAGCAGGATTTTGTCATTGTGGCCCTGGCTCGAACTTCCTCAGCGCCACAAAATTCGGCGCAAAAAAGTTCCTTGCCCTTCAAGACTTGCGGTTGCACGATGGCGACCACACACCAGAAAAAGGATGCGCCAGAAATGACAGCCGATGCGGAACCTCGAGACAATATTTCCCGGGCTGAAGCCTATGTGGCGGCCTCCAACGCACATGATCTTGAAGCCATCACTCCGATGTTTGCAGACGATGCTGATTATGTCTCAAGCCGTACAGGCACCTACTCAGGGATCCCTGACATCATCGAAATGATGCGCGGATTCTTTGAAGGCTTTGGCGATGCCACTTGGGTTACGGACAACTGGCGCGATGTCGAAGGCAACGGCGTCGAATTCACCTTCGTTCTGACAATCAGCGGTACTGGCAGACCCGGCACAGAGCGGGTGTTCTTCAATGACTATGGTCGCATCCGTCGCATCGAAGTTGAGACCTGATAAGAGTCCCATTCCCGTCACGTTGCGCCTTTAGTATTGCCAAAGAATTCCAAATTTAGAGGGTAGTTCCATGAAGTGGTTCAAACGAATTTTGATCGGCCTCGCGCTCATTGTCGGCGCCCTGGTTGTCATTTCCCTGTTCCTGCCAAGCACGGCGCAGGTTTCCCGCTCGATATCGATTGCTGCAACGCCCGAGCAGGTATTTCCGTACGTAAACGATCTTAAGCGTTTCAACCAATGGTCACCGTGGGCTGCCCGCGACCCTGAAATGGTACAGACTTACACCGGCGCGGAAGAAGGTGTCGGACAGACGTTATCCTGGGAAAGTGACGACCCCAACGTCGGCAACGGCTCGCAAACCATTACCGAAAGCGTGTTGAACAGCCATGTTGCAGCCGAACTCGATTTTGGTGACATGGGGATCGCGCAATCTGCATGGGATCTGGAGCCCGTCAGTGCGGGCACTGAAGTTACCTGGAGTTTCGAATCTGAACTCGGTGCAAACCCTGTCATGCGCTATATGGGGCTGATGTTTGATAAGCTCATTGGAACTGAATACGAGACCGGACTGGCTTCCCTAAAGGAGCTTGTTGAGAGCAATGCAGGGGCGTCGGAATAGGCCCTGGCCCCACGCCGAATTGAGGCATTCGCAGGCAGGTTGCTGATAGAGATGGCGCCAATGTGACTTGCGTCAGCGCCCTGCCTGCCGCATAAATAACGTGAGTGTTGTCCGGCTGGAAAACCGGAATTGGCGAACATAGTTTTGTTGGCGCGGCACGGACCGTTTAGCAACTGCTCTTCCCACTTCCAAGATCACCGGCAATGCTCCGCTCGGCGCAATCGCCGACGTGGCTTGTTTATTGGGTTTAAGGAGCAATCGATGCGCCAGACAGGAACGGTAAAATTCTTCAACCATACCCGCGGCTTTGGATTCATCACGCCTGACGGCGGTGGCAAGGACATCTTTGTCCATATCACTGCCGTTGAAAAATCTGGCATGCCGCCGCTCGACGATGGCGGCCGAGTTTCATACGAGACACAGGAAGACACCCGCGGACGGGGTGATCAGGCGATTAATCTTCAGCCTGCTGAATAACATCAGATCCAGCGCTGCAGTCTATCGGCAGTGAAGGCGGCAGGCCCGCTTCGATCGTGATCTCATTGCCTTCCGGCAACAGTTCTCGCATGTTCTGCAAGGCTGCTCGCGGCCATGCGGCTACCCCTCCATTTGCCACAACCCTGTGCCCCTCACCGTCAATGACAACCCAGGTTGGAACATACCCGGCCGCTCCCACGTGCGTTCGGCCCAATCCGTCCTGCACGAAGTCGAGCAATGCAATCATCCCGGCGCGTTGCATATGCTGGCGCTGGTTGGAGATAAAGTTGCCGGTTGAATAGATGATCAGCCCGTAGCGACCGTCCGGACTGATGTAGCGTTCCCAGGGTTGCACCACATGAGGATGAGCACCGATCACAGCCGCCGCCCCTGCATCAATGGCGGCACGGGCGAGCGCCCGTTGACGGCGATCCGGTGAATGAGTGTTCTCTGATCCCCAGTGCGGGGTCAGAACCACCGCATCAACAGTGTCATCACTCTTCAGCGTCTCAATTTCACTTAGAACCGTTTCACGCTCATCATAACATTCCAGCACCTGATCGTAACGGTCACGGGGACCATTGATTGAAAAGGTACAGGCGAGCCAGGCAATAGTGACGCCATCATGTTCCGTACGCGCACTCCAGGGCCGCGTTGTCTCATCGCGCATTCGCGTGCCGGTAAAAACCATGTCACGGGCATCGAAGTTTTCGATCGTCCGGTCAACACCCAGAGGGCCACGATCATAGGCGTGATTGTTTGCGGTTGAAATTACGTCGAACCCCGTCTCCTTCAGTTCATCGAGGACGGAGGGGTGAACATTAAAGGAGAGGGTTTCAAGAGTGGCGCTGTAAACATCGTCATCCAGCCGTCGGCCGGGATCTATCGCGTCACGCCCGTTGGATGCCACACCGTGAGCGGTGGGAGATTCAAGATTTCCATAGGTGATGTCTGCACTGCTCAGGACATCTGCGACCGGTGCCCAGAAACGGGCAAAACTGCCGTCCTCACCATAGGCCTGCACCTGTAGTTTTCGATGGAAAAGGATATCTCCCACAGCTGCCACACGCACACGTGGCCCGTCACTGCACCCCGCGACGAAACTCATAGGACCGTCTGCCGCCAGAGCCGTGGAGGCAAGTGACAGACTCAGACCTACAGCACCAATTCTCCAGTAACGGCGCAGCCTAGTTTGTTGAGAGATCCTGGGCGATAGACGCATAGCCGGATCTTACCATCCGTCGTGTCTGACTGCCGCAGGACAATTGCGCGCTGTTTGCCCGCGCCTCCGCACTGCGCTGCATTTGTGAAATGGCGCTGGAACCGAAACGATTGAGCATTGCCTGGTGTTGATGTGCAATGAGCTGCCAGAAACGCAGATCATCCGCGTAGGCAAGATGCCCACAGCGTCGTTGCAGATAATAGGCTTCCGTCTGTGACCCGAAACGGCCGAGCAAATCTGCCCCCGGCGTTTCAGCCGGTTCTTCAGCAATGGCTGTGTCACGTTGTTCGCTACGCTCCGAGGATGCTGTTTCTTCTGTCCTCTCGGCGTGCGCATCAGCATACTCGTAAGCCACGTTCAAACTGAGTTGCACTGCCTCCGCGGTAGCGTCACCACATTGGGTGCCCTGCTCTTCGCCGAACTGCCGTGCAGAAGCAACGATTTCACGAACCTCCTCGCTGCCAATTTCCCGCGCTGTCAGAATTTCTGCGTTTGCAGAGATGTCGCCAAGGTCGGCCCGTTGCTGGGCGCCCAGATGATTGCACTGCCGCTCAAGGTGCCAGCCTCCAGCAATAACCTTGAAGCGATCCAGATCGCGATCGGATATGGCGTGCGCATTGGTGCTGGCGATCATCAGTATCGGCAGCAATGCTGCTGTCCGCCTGCAATGGCGGGCAAAATGGCTAAACCGCATGGTCCCATCCCTGTGCCGTTTAAGTACAGATTGACGCTGTGCTGTCCCAAAGTGGTGATCAAGCGGGAAGATCAGCGTTTGAAGTGACTTAGCAGCAAGACACATGCCTGTTTCGGCCGACATGGTCGTGTGTGCTGAGCACAACCGCAGTGAGCACTTCAGATGGAAGGTATTTGAGGGGGGAATTTTGTCTTGAATGCGGCGTCAGCGCCGCAAGCTGCTGACGCCTGAACGTCAACACATCTTGGCAGTCCTAGACCGGAGTATCCAGATCTGTTCAGTGGAACAGGTTCAGATACCAGGTCGGTTTGTTGCCGCTACGCTCAGGTTTGCCCCAATCGCACTTGGCAATCGGTGCTGACGAACGTTCGCCGGCATCATAGTCCTGGCCACTGTAGTGGCCCCGTTCCGGGGCCTGAGCCGCGCTGTCTTCGACGCGTTTCATTTTCTTAACTCCAAACAACCACCGCAGAACCTGTCCGCCAGCCGTCTGCGTATTGAACTGTAATCCACTTAGGGCGGATGTACACAGAAACCCACTTAAATTCTCTCAGGGTCCCCGTACTTTGGTTCAAGGCGCAATATACATGCCACAAGCAAACAATTGGTTATCGAAGGCTTGCGGGCAAGTGCGCTGGCTCACAGCACTCTCAGGGCCACAATCGCCAGTGTTTCTGCCGCTTTATCTTGTCCCGAAAGTCGATGCCGACACGGGGTTTTCTGTTTGGCAGAAATCATGGGTAGTTTGTCATTGCTGCCAAACCACATAGGCGTAACTATGTGGGCCAGACAAGCTTCACCTGTCAGGACGCAAGATGGAATCACCAAAACAGCCCGCAACACGAAAGATAGCTGTCTTCGCCTATCCAGACGCGAACAGCCTTGATGTTGTCGGACCCCTGCAGGTGTTTGCATCCGCCAACGCCAATCTGCCGCACTCTATGCCTGCTGACCACGCGAACCGGGGAATTCCTTATTCGGTTGAAATTCTGGCGCCGGAACCAGGGCCGATAGAAGTCTCAGCTGGATTTTCGTTGGTGGCTTCGCGAGGCATCGATACGGTCACAGAGGGGATTGACACTTTGCTTGTTGCCGGCGGAAACGGCCATGCAGCCATGGCTGCCGATCATCGCGTGCTGGCCTGGCTGAATTTCATGGCACCAAATGTGCGGCGTCTTGGTTCTGTTTGCACAGGCGCCTTCGTGCTCGCCGCCGCCGGCCTTTTGGATGGCCGGCAGGCCACCACCCATTGGCGCAACTGCGACGAG
>JAJFHB010000245.1 GCA_021775795.1 Hyphomicrobiales bacterium
TGGCTCTACCCCGTCCAGCTTACGTCCGGTCCAGATGAAAGCGACGGCCACAAAGAGTGGCGCACACATGGCCAGAATGACGCCGCGATAGTCCCAGTCGCCACCCTCTATGCCGATTGCCAGGGCGAGGCCCGAAAATGCCACGAGGACACACAACAAGCGAAGGAACGATGGAAATTTCCGATCGAGGACACTTTCTATAGCGAGCGTTATGAAGGGGAAGGTGAAGAGTATAAGAACCGCGATGCCTACCGGCAGGAAGGCGAAGGAAGCGATGAGGCTGCCGTGGCCGGCGCAGTAAAAAATGCCGGCACCAAGGCAAATGGCTCTACTCCTCGGGGCAAGAGTGAAACTGCTCCCCTGAAGCCTGATCCAGATGGCGCAGAGAACGGGGAAAACCAAAAATCGAGCCAGCAGGAGCCCGGTAACGGAGGTGCCCGCCGCGTAGACAACAGGCGAAAACACATTCGAGAGGGATATGCAGACGGCGGCGGCGAGCACGCACAGGAGGCCGCCCATGCTGATCGATGAGCCGTCGCTCTGTTGGTTCGTGAGTTGGTCGTCACTCAAAGAACACGACCCGCGACGGCATCCAGTTTGGCGACCAGTTCGGGGTCACGCGCTTCAGGGGCTGTGATGAGGGCATGATCGAGTGCCCGGTCTGTGCCAATGGGGCAGGGCGGGTGTTTCTTGGGGAAGCTCATGGCGAGCTGGGTAATCAGCCGCATGGCCTTTTCCGTATTTGCCAGAAGGGTTTCAATGATCGAGGAGACTTCAACCTGATCATGATCGGGGTGCCAGCAATCAAAATCGGTCACCATCGCGACGGTGGCGTAACACATCTCTGCTTCACGGGCGAGTTTGGCTTCCGGCATGTTGGTCATGCCTATGACATCGCAGCCCCAGCTCCGATAGAGTTCGGATTCTGCCAGTGATGAAAACTGCGGTCCTTCCATGGCGAGGTAAGTGCCGCCCCGGTGATGGGGAATGTTTTCCTCGGCTGCAGCATGTTCTACAGCGCTGACGAGGCCGGGGCTTACAGGATGCGCCATTGAAACATGGGCAACGCAGCCTTTTGAAAAGAAACTCTTGGGGCGGGCGAAGGTGCGGTCGATGAACTGGTCGACCAGAACAAATGTACCGGGGCTGAGGTTTTCCCGAAACGAGCCGCAAGCAGATACAGAAACGAGATCAGTGACACCGACGCGCTTCAGAACGTCAATGTTGGCGCGGTAGTTGATGTCGCTTGGAGCGTAGCGATGACCACGGCCGTGACGTGGCAGGAAAACGATCGGCAGGCCGTTGACTTCGCCCATACGCAATTCGTCCGACGCCTCTCCCCAGGGGCTATCGACCTTTTCCCAGCGCGCGTTCTCAAGAGCGGGCAAATCATAGACACCACTACCACCGACAATGCCCAATACTGTCTTTGTCACCTTTTGCTCTCCTTGCCATTTTTTCCAACGCCTGCTTGATGAGCTTCATATGCGGGATTGGCGCGGAAAAGTGAAGGGCAGAGACCCACGCCCGCGCGTTGTTCCGAACGCATCACCTGTCTTGTGTGTGGCAGCAGGACTTCCGCTGCAAGTTGTGCCCGTGCTAGAGCGTTTCACGTTGATATGGAATCGGTTTGACCGGTTTATCGCGCCCGCTGGACTGTGTTACGGGCACCTTGTGGACGGCAAGTCCACGGCGGTACCCGTGCCTTGCCAGCAGACGCGATAAACCGGCCTTCGGTGGGCCAATTCAGCCCTCCGGCAGCGTTGCGCTGCTTGCCCGATGCCCCACATCGCGCGGCGCAGCGCGCCTTGCTGGAAGACCCGATTTGGCGCCATCAAACGGTTCCATATCAACGTGAAACGCTCTAGTTGTTCCCCAACCGGGTGGACCGGCAAAAAATTCGCACACAGGCACCTGGAACTCATGAACGCCAGCGACCCTTTCAGACATCATCCCGAACTTAGGGACAAGATTGCTGATCCACTTGCCTCTGTATATCGCACCATGGACTTTCCGGAGATGTACAAACGGCTGGGCACGGTGGTTGCCCGGGGTCACCGGCGGCGCGGGGCGGCTGAAATGGAAGCCTTCCGGGAAGAAATACTTCGGGGCCGCGAAGGCGATGATGTCTGGATATTCGCCTACGGCTCGCTGATGTGGGATCCTGGATTTGTTTTCAGCGAGATCAGAAGCGCACACCTTCACGGCTACCATCGCCGCTTTTGCATACGGTCTGAGCTGGGCAGAGGGACGCCTGAAAAACCGGGGCTTATGGCCGGGCTTGATGAGGGCGGTGAGTGCAAGGGGTTCGTGTTCAGGATTGATGGTCACCTTGTTGAGGAGGAAACGCGGATCATCTGGCAACGCGAGATGTTCATGCACACCTACCTGCCCCGAATTCTCGAATTCTAAACACCTCAAGGCACTGTAGAGGCGCTTAGGTTCGTGGTGGATACCACGAGTTTCAGCTACCTGCAGTACATGAGCATTGAAGTGTCCGCGCGCGA
>JAJFHB010000246.1 GCA_021775795.1 Hyphomicrobiales bacterium
ACCGAATGCTTGCATCAAACTCATCAGTGTAACCCTAATGTGCTTGACCTTAATATCTTGCGTTATTGTTTTTAATAGCTAACTTCTTGCAGGACAGGTGCTGACACTGGAAAATATTAGAAGCTGACTTACAACCTGTCGCACGCTCGATCCACCATCCACGGCGCAAGCACCGATGTTTGAGCCAACGGCGCGCTAATACATTAGCGAGAAAGCAGCTGTTCAGCACAGGATTCAAAATGGGCAGTAGCTTTTTCCGTACTATCCAACTTTTTCAGATTAGTCTTCAGCCCATGGTGCTTCGCCAGTTTCGCAGCCCCCATGATCGTGTTCTGCTGCAACTCGGACAGTGGTTTGTCAGCACAGCCGCAAAATTTCGGGGGTTTCTGTGGAACAATATCGACACTGTCAGTTCGCACAGTAGCCCTTGAAAGTAGTTCGCTCAGATCGGTGGCGTGTTTATCCCGCTGAGTCAGGTTTTGGCCATTCAGCCATTTATTCGTGGCCGTTTTTATGATGGACGTATGGTCGAATTGGGTGTGACTAATAGTACCTTCCTCTATCCAAGGCGACACCACTACCGCCGGCACGCGCACGCCCAGGCGTTTAAAATCAAAGCCATTGCCGCCGTTCCAGCCATTGGTGTATGGACACAGTTTGTCGCCCGGTGGAACCGCTGGATGGTCCGGGGTGGGCATGTGGTCAAAGCACCCTCCATGCTCATCAAAGGTGATGACAAGTAGGGTTTTGTTCCAATAGCTGCTATTACGCAGCGCGTCAAAGATGTCATAAATCAATTTATCACCGTAACGCACATCGGTGGGAGCGCCGTGCTCGGTGATGGCGTATGCCGGGTGCATATCATTTTCAGCACCATATTTTTCACTGCAAATCATATTCGGCTCAATAAACGAATACGCTGGCAATTTGTTATTGTCGAGATCACTGTAAAACGTGTGTTTATTAAACAAGCCTGGTATGCAAACCGGCGAAAAATTTTCTGTGCCTACATAGTCCCACAATTTTCTCTGTATAATTAATGTGTTGTAAAGAAAAAGCGGCCCACCGTGGTAGACTTTCCAGGAGACCTTATCTTGCATCAAGTTATAGATTGTCGGTGTGTCATTGATAAATATCCCCGGTATGTTCCAGCAAAATCGCCCGGTATCCCATTTGTTGTAGACATTACCGCTGGAAGTGGCCGCATGCACAAAAGAACGGTTTGGAAATGTTTGAGTGGGTACCGAGCTGTACCATTGATCACATACGGCATAATTCTGTGCCAGACTGTTAATCACCGGTAGCGACTCCGGCCCGAAACAGTTCATGATCAGATCCGGGTTGACGTTCAAAGGTGGCTGGCCATGTTTTTTTGCCTTAATCTTTGCTTTTTCAATGGCCACTGCGTAATCCTTCACAAAGCCCTGCATATTAGGTATTGCCGCTGTATTAGGGATTTCGATATGCGGTGGCGGTTGCTTTACCGCGTCTTGCAGCGGTAAGTCGAACATCTGACTGTAAACAAACTCATAGCATTCATTCGGATCAGGAAATGGGGCAATAGAATCAGTGCCGCGCTTAACGTAAACAGGGTTTCATCGGGATTACACATCGTTTTGTTTACACCGTAGTACTCCTTGTTTGGCGTTTTGTTAAACGGTGGCTTGTTTTCCAGGTCGTACAACCAGCCCAAAACGTTATCGAATGAGCGGTTCTCCATCATAAGCACAACGATATGTTCTATCTTATCCAAGTTATTTTGCGCCATTTTCTTTACCCCAGTTGTTTATTAGTCCGATGAAAGGTTAAAAGCACCGCCTTTAAGGCAGTCAGATTTATCTTTTAAATTTTTCGACGTACCATGATGCTGAAGTAGGGGGGGCATTATGGAATATCGTTATGGCAGTCATACGGTTTTCAAGATACAGTACCATTTTGTATTTGTAACGAAATATCGTTATAAGGTGCTGAATGGAGACGTAGGGTTGAAGGTAAGGGAACTGATTCGGCAGACATGTGAAGCATTGAAATAGAGATATTGAAAGGTGTTGTCAGTCAGGATCGTGTACATGTTTTGGTGTCTGCGCCACCCAACATGGCACCGAGCGAAATAATGAGGCGCATTAAAGGAAGAAGTTCTGCGAAATTGTTTGAAAGCTTACTAGACTTGAGGAAACGCTACTGGGAGCGCCATTTTTGGGCTCGAGGATACTTCTGCGTAACGTCTCAGGGGAGCTGACAGAAGAAATGATTCGAAATTATTTGGACCATCATTTTGAGCCTAGAGGTGATGATAATTTCAGAACGGAGGATTAGACGGGTCTTAGGATTCGTATCCCGACTTTAGTCATTGTCTCTAACCCACCAGCTTTAGCTGGTGGTTGTTTAGTTTACCTATACCTCGAAAAACCCTTAGTAATCCTGACTTGGCTCCTCATTAGCATTATCATCTAGCATAGATTGATCACGATCATCTAAAATAGATTGGGGAGGAGGATTTGAGCCCGGTTTTGGTTCACCACATGCGACTAAAAAAAACATTACAAAAATGGCTGCAACGAAGAATGAGTATTTCATAGCATTACTTCCTATATTTGAGTTTATGACGAAATAAAACATGTAAAAGAGCGTAGAAAAATAAATACCCTTCTTCATAAGGAGATACCAAAGTACCGGAGATCAAATGGATTGTCAAATCATCAGTGTTCCCCAATAAGTTTCATCCTTGGCGCTAACCGAGCCACCAGGTCACCCATAACATACGTGGGGTCTACCATCGTATTTTGCAGGATGACATGCCACAAATCCATAGGTTAATATAGCAATCGGACGGGGATGTGGCTCATGGGGTCAGCGGCTGGGGTTCTGGTTCGCTAGATTTGAAATGCCGTCCCCGTCCTCCTGCATCATCCGGAGTGTCGTACGGGATGGTGCCGATCTTTTGATTGTGGCTCTGTATGTAGACGAGACCGACGGATGATTTTTGGTTTTGTCTTGAAAATGCGGAGATTCCATAGTCATGAATAATGCCCCTCAAATTTGTGTCAGTGTTGATATTGGCTGTCGTCAACACAGCGTGGCAATCGGTTTGCCCAATGGCAATGTGCTAGATGAATTTGACATTCTCCATCGTCCGGAAGGATTTAAACAATTCTTTGCACGTATTGAGCATCATTGCCGACAACATGGCAGTGAAGTCGCAGTAGCGATGGAAGGCTACAA
This sequence comes from Hyphomicrobiales bacterium, assembly GCA_021775795.1. Classification (GTDB taxonomy): domain Bacteria; phylum Pseudomonadota; class Alphaproteobacteria; order Rhizobiales; family JAJFHB01; genus JAJFHB01. Next base: position 3,223 of record JAJFHB010000246.1, read on the forward strand.
TGGCTATGCGCGACCTTTGGATAGTCTGGTGAAAGTAACGTGGTTACCAACTTTATAACATCAACAATCTGAAGCTGGCACGCTTTAAAGAAATCTTTCCGGCTGCAGCTAAGAATGATCGTATTGATGCCTGTAAAGGCTTGGAGCTATTCCAATTACGCGATCACCTGCCGTTGGC
>JAJFHB010000247.1 GCA_021775795.1 Hyphomicrobiales bacterium
GGTGAAAGCGTCGTCGCCTTCGTTGTTGTCGAAGAGGGCAGCAGCGCCAACGCCGACAGTCTCAACAGCTACTGCCTTGAGAACATGGCGCGCTTTAAACGGCCAAAGGACTATCGATTCATCGACGCATTGCCGAAGAACAACTACGGCAAAATATTGAAGACAGAGCTGAGACAGCACGACGCCAGGGAGCAAACCTGATGCCCGGACGCATGGAAGACAAAACGGTAATCGTCACAGGTGCGGGTTCCATCGGTCCCGGCTGGGGCAACGGCAAGGCTGCAGCTGTGCTGTATGCACGTGAAGGCGCCCGTGTACTGGCCCTCGATCGCAATGAGGGAGCCGCCGTCGAAACCGTTGACATCATCACCTCGGAGGGTGGTGAAGCGCTCCCCTTTACGGCCGATGTTTCCAATGCGGATGACGTAAATTCGATGGCAGCAGCCTGTATGGATGCCTTCGGCCGCATCGATGTGCTCCACAACAATGTCGGCATCCTTCGTGTTGGCGGCGTTGTTGACCAGACGCAGGATGACTGGGAACTGGTTCACAACGTCAATCTGACGAGCACCTACCTCACCTGTAAGGCTGTCATTCCTCACATGGCAGACCAGGGCAAGGGAGCCATCGTCAACATCGCCTCGGTTGCGGGCATCAGCTGGCTGGGTGTTCCCTATCTGTCATATTCGACCAGCAAGGCGGCGATGATTCAACTCACCAAAATGGTGGCGGTCGAATATGCAGCGAAAGGCGTGCGCTGCAACGCCATCCTGCCGGGCTTCATGCGCACGCCGATGGTCGAAGTCGGCCTTGCCGGCGCCTACGCCGATGGTGATGCAGAAGAGATGTTCCGGTTGCGCGATGAGCAATGCCCAATGGGTCACATGGGGGATGCATGGGATGTCGCTCAGGCGGCACTGTTTCTGGCGTCCGATGAAGCAAAATATATCACTGGCGCAGATCTGGTGGTCGATGGCGGACTGACGCTCAGATGCGTGACCTAGAGTATTTCACATTGATATGGTGTGTTTCACTCTAACGCGCGACGGCGGCAAACTGCCTGAGGTCCACATGATAAAGGGTCGACATTTCGGGCGTTAGGCTAAGAGCAAGCGCTTTGAGACCCTCAAAATCGCTGCGAACTTCGCAGAATAAGGCAGCATCAAGCGTTCCAGTACTGCTCGCACTGCGCATGAGCCGCTCAAGAGCCGCTGCCTTCTCGCTCAGCAGAGCATACCCGACTGTCCCGGCCAGGCCGCTGATCTGATGCACGAGGTCAAGAGCATTTTCGAACTTCGAAAAACCCTGTTCACCACCTTCAGCCAATTGCTCCAGGCAGCCGGCGATCTCCGTAACCTTTTCCTGCAGACCATCGCAAAATCTTTCGATGATCGGTTTTAAGGCCGTGTTCGGCTCCATAGGCTCCATCCTCCCGCGTCACGCGGCAATGCAGTGTCGTAAACTTGGCCCTCACCTAGCATGATGATCATAACATTCCGTTAGCTTTCACAGGTACGGATGCCATTGATTTGGCTCACTTATTCATTTGTTTACTAAACAAACAAGATATCGGGTTTGCGCACCCTCCAGTGGCACGGAATAGCCTCTTGTTAGGCTTGCTTTCACAGAAGCCTGCTACCCATCACTTAAGACAAAGCAAAGGCCGAAAACGGGCCAGCAAGCTTAAAAGCGCCGCCGGACCGAACGTGGATGGGACACACGGTCAGCGGTTATAAAAAATGTTTGGGGAGAAAAACCTTGACTGCCAATATCACACTTGCCGTGCCTGATCAGCCCGAGCAACCAGAAACACCTGTTACACCGCAAGCGGACCTTCAGCCCGTGAACGCTGACACTCTGCCAACCGTTGACCGCCAGCGCATACTCGTGGCTGAAGACAACAAGGTGACCCAGGACCTTCTCAAACTGCTGCTCAACCAGCGCGGTCACGAGGTCGATACTGTAGCCAACGGCCATGACGCCCTCGCCGCATTGAAGTCCCAGGACTACGACGTCGTTCTTATGGATTTTCATCTTCCCGAGATGGACGGGCTGAAGGTTGCAAACGCCTTCCGATCGGGCAATGCATCTGGCGTTGAGCCCCGCTTTGTCGCCATCACGGCTGACATGGAGGGTCTGCTCGCCCACGGCGACAACTGTGAATCTTTTGATGGACTTCTGCCCAAGCCCTTTGATCTTGAACGCGTTTGTAAAGTCGTCGAGGGCGAATTCGAAGAGATCTTCGTCCCGAACGGGCACTCGGCATCAACTGATCTTAGCAGAATCCCAGCAGAGCAGTCGGCGGCACTTCACAGCCGCATGCACGGCCAAATCCAATCGCTGAACCACAAATTCATCCGCTGGCCGGAGGATTTTGACGGCGATCGCCTCAATTCCGAAAAGCTGCAGGCACTTATGGACAGTGCGGATGCGTTCGACGCCATTCTCATCGGCGTCGATACAAAGCCTGCAGATCTAAGCGCGATTTGGGCCACAAAAGCATTGTCTGCACTGCCCGTGATCGATCTGACCGGAAGCCTCGGGAAGGTTTCGGACCTGGACGGAAGCAAGTTGAGCATCAGCGATGTTGATAGCGTCAGCAACCTCATTGACGAGTTTCATGATCGGCGCACGCGAGTGCACGCAGATGTGCTTTTTGCAGATGAGCTCGAAACCAGGCTTCTTGCCCGCGCCTATGTAAGCGGCGGGAAACTTGAGCCGTCCTACGAACCTTCCACGCCCTGGCAGGTAACCTATAATGCCGCGCTGCCAGCAGATGTTCTCGAACAGGAGGCTGGGCGGCTATGCACGCTCGGCTACCTTGAGCGTACGTTCTTTGACCGTTTCGCTGAATGTGGCCAGTGCGGTTCTTCCCGCCTGCATGTTCGCGAAGAATGTAACAGCTGCCGCTCGCCCAACCTGCAGGAAGAACATTATCTGCATCACTTCAAGTGTGCGTATCAGGGCCCTGAAAGTGACTTCCGCCAGGGTGACGATCTCGTCTGTCCCAAGTGCCGGAAAGAGCTTTCA
>JAJFHB010000248.1 GCA_021775795.1 Hyphomicrobiales bacterium
CGGATCTCCAGATCGTTTTTTGTGTTCCAGCACTGCGCGCAATAGCGATGCCGTTGTCGCGCCACCGAAAGGTCCCTTGAAGTTGCCGTACGCTTCAGATGTTGAACCACGGAAAGTGCTGTCGTCCAATTGTACAAGTGCTGTGGTCTGGTCGAGGGGATGGATGTCTGTCACTGAGCGGTTTCTTTCGTTTGGGCACTGATTTGCGCTACGGCAAATAGCCCAACGGTAACTGTTTGGATACGAGATTCCTGTATAGCGATCTCAAACAGAAGTCGCAAAAAGCGGACGGTTCCAGCTCAAATGAAATTGATCTGTGCCCCTCACCTGCTCTCAAAATGCGGCTCGACAGGGAAAATTGACCAGCGAGGCTCAGCACATGAGTAAACCCATTCTGAAAGACTGGCAGCCGCATCACGCCTGCCTTTTTGGCAAGCAATCACTCCCACTCCAGCATGGATTGGCAGAGACAGGCCTCTTCACCAAAGAGGCGCTGTCAGAGCTCATTGCGACATATCCCCGGTCACACTACAACATCAACACCATGGGTTATGACCACGACAGCCCGGACTGGCGCGAAGGCGACATATCAGGGTTTGACGGTGAAGACGTCATTGACGCGATCGACCGTGGGCGCATGTGGTTGAACCTGCGCCGCGTTATGGATGTCGATCCCCGTTATGCTGGCTTGCTCAATGATATCTTCAGCGAGTTCGAGCGGCAAGTTCCCGGATTGCAGACCTTCAAGCAGAACATCGGCATTCTGATTTCATCGCCAAAATCGCAGGTTTTCTATCACGCCGACATACCAGGACAGTCGCTCTGGCAGATCGCCGGGCGCAAGCGCGTTTATGTGTACCCGGCACAGGATCCCTTCTTGCCGATGACGTCGCTGGAAGACATCGTTCTGGGTGAGACGGAAGAAGAGATTCCTTACGAAAGCTGGTTTGACGATTATGCAGAGGTCTATGATCTGGAACCAGGGCAGATGGTGCACTGGCCGCTCAACCGGCCGCACCGGGTCGTCAACGAAGATTGCCTCAACATTTCCGTCACCACCGAGCATTGGACGCCGGAGATCCGCAAATCCTATGCCGTGAATTACGGTAATGGCGTTTTGAGGCGGGTTCTTGGGTATGCGCCACGCTCTCGCTCAATCGAAGGCATGGCGGTTTATCCAAAGGCTGCCATCGCTCTTTTCTGCAAAGCATTGAAGTTACGGCAATCCAGGCAATTCGTGCGGCGGGTGGATTTCAGGATCGACCCCAATGCGCCCACAGGAATATCGGACATCCCTGCATTTGAACTGGCTTAGAGCAGCAGTTCCGCACTCTCCCGGATATCTGCCTGACTGTTGCGTGAAACAACTTTGACCCGTAACTTTCGCCATTGGTTGCCGCACAGTGATGTTGCAGGGAGAGAAGAAGAATGTTCATACGAAATGCCTGGTACGTTGCGGCCTGGGATCATGAGGTCACCCGCACGCCCATGGCGAGAACGCTTCTCGGCGAGCCCGTTGTCATGTACCGCAAGCAGGATGGTGGCATTGTCGCGCTGGACAATCGATGCTGCCACCGGCTCTACCCGCTCTCCCGGGGCGAAGTAAAAGGTGACTGCATTCAGTGCGGTTATCATGGGATGGTCTATGATGAAACCGGCGCATGTGTCGATATTCCCTGGCAAAAAACCATTTCAACCAACGCCCGCGTGCGCGCCTATCCCGTTGCCGAACGATACGGCTGGGTGTGGCTCTGGATGGGAGATGCAGAAGCGGCCGATCCCGATGAAATTACAGATTTCCATTGGCTGGATGACCCCGAATGGGGCGCCAAGGGAACTTATTTTCATGTAGATGCCGATTACAGGCTGATCATAGAAAATCTGCTCGACCTCACCCATCTGGCCTTTGTACACAATTCAACCATCGGCAACGCTGCTGTGGCAACAGCTGCTGATGTGATCTGTGAAAAAGGTGATGACGACGTGACGGTTACGCGCTGGACGATTGATCAGCCGCCGCCGCCGACCTACATAAAGGCTGGTGGTTTTACCGGTAACGTCGACCGCTGGCAGATCATCCATTTCACAACGCCAGCCTTTGTTCGTCTCGATGTTGGTGCCTGTGATGCTGGAACAGGGGCGCCGGAGGGCCATCGCCAGGGCGGCATTCGGATGCGCAACCTCAACGCCATAACGCCAGAGACGGAAACAACAACGCATTACTTCTGGGCGCAGGCTCACGATTTCCAACCTGACAACCAGCAGGTTACCGATGCGATATTCGAACAGGTGAAAACCGCCTTCCTGGAAGATGTCGAGGTCTTCACAGCGCAACAGGAAATGATCAATTATGATCCCGAAAAACGCACCATCAATCTCAGCCAGGATGCCGGCGGCGCGTTTGCGCGCAAGCTGATTGATGATCTTGTTGAAGGCGAGTTTGCAAAAGCAGCCGAATAGACGGCTACGGTTTCTTCCGCCGCATTCAAATAAACAGACTGCCGGCCGCGAGAATTGCGGGCACTGCCTGTACAAAGAATATGCGGCGCTCTGCAGTGATCGCGCCGTAGACGCCCGCAACAATTACGAACAACAAAAAGCACAAGGCCACATTGCGTTGCCATTCGGCATCGGCGATCAACAACGCCCAGATCAGCCCTGCTGCAAGGAAGCCGTTGTACAGCCCCTGATTTGCCGCCATGGCTTTGGTTGGCTCAAACAGGTCTTTGGGAAATGCTGGAAACACTTTGGGACCGCGACTGGTCCAGGCAAACATCTCGAACCACAGAATGTAGAGATGCAGGAGAGCGACGAGCGATATCAGAATTGTTGAAAGCAGAGACATTAGGGCACCTCATTCGTAACCGCAGCAGGTGGTTCACGTCGCGACAATAGCAGCGACGCTCCTATCTGTCCTGTCACAGCCAGGCAGACGTCATCACCTAGACATCCCCCCAGACCTCTTTCGCGGTATCGACGACAAAGGCAAGTTTGCGCCATTGCTCATCTTCGGAGAGAACATTTCCTTCTTCCGTCGAGGCGAAGCCGCACTGGGGACTGAGGCAGAACTGATCGATTGAGGCAAATTCACCCGCCTCCTCAATGCGGCGGAGAATGCCATCGCGGTCTTCCAACTCGCCGAACTTGGAGGTTACGAGACCCAGAACCACGCGCTTGTCGCCTTTGGGCAGGAAGCGCAAAGGCTCAAACCCGCCGGCCCGGTCTGTATCGTATTCCAGGAAGAAGCCATCGTAGTTCAGACTTCCCAGCAGCATCTCCGCTATCGGCTCGTAGCCGCCTTCAGAAATCCAGCTCGACTTGAAATTGCCACGACAAACGTGAGTGGTGATGATCATGTCATCGGGCTTTGCGGACAATGCGTGAGAAATCATGCTCGCGTAATTCTGCGTAAGCACATCCGGGTCTTCGCCACGGTCACGTACGGCCTGGCGTTCTTTCTCAGAACACAGATAGGCCCAAACCGTATCGTCGAATTGGAGGTAACGGCAGCCGGCATCGTAAAACGCCCGCACCGCCTTGTAGTAAGCCTCGGCGGTATCGGCAAAAAAAGCATCCATATCCGGATAAATCTCTGAGGATATCGAATCGCGACCTCCACGGAAGTGCAATACGGAGGGCGACGGGATGGTGATCTTCGGGGTGACGCTCGTTGCGCTCTTCAGAAAATCGAAGTGCCCGAGCATCGGGTG
>JAJFHB010000249.1 GCA_021775795.1 Hyphomicrobiales bacterium
TTGCTGGCAAAGCTCTTCGCGGTGCGGCACCAAAATCTCGACCTCACCAGGCTCGACACTCAAAAGCTCCGCACCAATGGTCGCCATGAACTTCTGGCGTGAGAAACTATCCCTGACGCGCGCCTCGTAGCCTGTATCGGCTGCTTTAAACTGATCCATTTGGCTCCCCCAGTTCAGACAGGCGTTCGTGGCATTTTGTTTCCACTGCCCGAAGTTCTGTGAGCGTCAGTTCAATGTCTCGCTGTTTTTGCGCGAGCGCTGCCCGTTGCTCGGAAATTTTCTCGATCAGCAGAGTCAATTGCCCCGCTTCTCCAGGGGCAGCATCATACATATCAATAATGACACGAATATCAGCCAGGCTCAGTCCCAGTCGCCGGCCGCGCAATATGAGCTTCAGGCGCGTTCTCTGACGCTGATTGTAAAGACGGGTTCTGCCTCGTCTGAGCGGCGCAAGCATGCCCTCAGCCTCGTAGAACCGCAGCGTCCGGGTTGTGACCTCAAACTCTCGGGTCAGTTCAGTAATGCTGAACAGATGTTGAAGTGTACCCGTCTCGCCCAGAGGCTCCTGTATGTTGCCATCCATTTTCCGCTACCTGATGCCTAAACGTCACACTCACTCTACGAGGGTTTCAATTCTATGAGCATCTTACGTCCACGTCAAAATCTATGATTATTTGTTTTATTGCAACTTGTTATACGAAGCGGCAGCACCATATAGCGGGTGCAGACGGGGCGTACTTCCTGCCCCCCAGCTGCAATTCATATGAAAATCAGTGTTCACGATTTCTTTTGTGGTCTCGCAATCGAAGAAACTGAACATAAGTGATCTGCAACACACCTCCTTTGAGAAAACCGTCCCATCTTGGGATCATAGGAAGCCAAAAAATTGGCTCTGGAGGATGGAGAGATGATGAACGAATACAGCCCAGAACACAGGATGCCCACGAAATGGGATGTCCTTACCGCATGGATCATGGCCGCAACCGTCGTAGCCGGCATTGCAGCCTTCGGTCCGCAGGTTAACGTCGACATGGAGATTTTCACCGGCACCATGTTTTCCGGTCTCTTTAGCGGCTAACAGGAACACACTTCTGCTTTAGGGCGAAGTGTGTTCACTGTTGGGCACGACGCAGCAAAACCGCGATTTCGTCCGCTTCGCCACGCCGCAATGCATAATCAAGTGCACTACGGCCCCATTGATCCCGAACAGTCAGATCAGCGCCGTGTTCGAGGAGCAACCGGACGACCGCAACATGGCCTTTGAACGAGGCCAGAATTACCGGCGTCACCCCTTCCCCATCGATCCAGTCAACACTCGCCCCGTTATCAATGAGCATTTTTGCCATCGCCAGATGACCATCACGGGCCGCATAGATGAGTGCCGTGTTGTCGCGCCCATCATAAGCGTCAGGATCACTTCCTGTCGCCAGAAGTTCCTCAACCCGCGCAAGATCGCCGTCAACAGCCGCCTGTACGAGAGGGGGCGTCACATCTTGCGCTGCAGCCGGCAGCACTTTCAATACGATCGACAGAATTGAAAACCCAAGAATGATGAGTTGCCGGGAGAACAGTGCCTGTGAACCGGTCTTGTGCATTTGTTTGCCTGCGCGGGTCTCGCCCAACCATCAACGCCGCTAGAGCGCTTCACGTTGATATTCTCTAAAGCAGCCAGATTGCCGCCAGGCCCAGGAAGGCAAAAAAGCCAACCACATCCGTCACGGTGGTCACAAACACCGCTGATGCAATCGCCGGGTCAACATCAAACCAGTCAAGGCACAGGGGTATGAGAATGCCCGAAAGCGCTGCCATCACCATGTTGATCACCATCGCAGCAGCGATAATGAGGCCCAGCTGCTCATTTTCGAACCAGAGCCAGGCAACAGCACCCATGATAATTGCAAAAATCAACCCGTTCATGAGGCCGACGATGGCTTCGCGCCCTATTACGCGCAAGGCGTTAACAGCACCAAGATCGTGCGTTGCCAAAGACCTCACCGCCACGGTCATGGTCTGGGTTCCAGCATTGCCGCCCATGGACGCCACAATCGGCATGAGAATGGCCAAAGCCACCATTTCTTCAATGGTTGCGCCAAAGAGACTGATGACAAAGGACGCAAGAACCGCTGTTCCCAGATTTACCAACAGCCAGACAAAGCGCTTGCGCGTTGTGCTCCACACCGTGTCGGTCAGTTCTTCATCGCCAACACCACCCAACCGGTGAATGTCCTCTTCGGCTTCCTCCTGAATAACATCGACGATATCATCAATGGTGATGACACCGGCAAGCCGTTCTGATTCATCGACGACGGCGGCGGATATCAAATTATACTGCTCAAAACCGTAGGCCACGTCTTCCTGATCATCCGTGACATGAAATATGGTTTGGTCAGCGTCCATGATTTCTGCAATGGGCTGAGGTCTTGGCGCTCTCAATATCCGGCTCAAGGGCACAGTGCCCACCAGATGGTATCCCGGGTCGACTACGAAAATTTCTGAAAAATTCTGTGGCAGATCCTCGTTTGTGCGCATGTAGTCAATTGTTTGCCCGACGTTCCAGAACGGCGGCACCGCAACCAGCTCGGTCCGCATCAAGCGGCCGGCAGTATCCTCTTCGTACTCCAGCACCCTCTCGACCGCAGCGCGATCCGCAGCCGGCATTTTTGACAGGATGTCAGCTTTTTCAGCCTCATCCAGATTTTCAAGCAAATAGACGCCGTCATCCGATTCAAGCTCGGAGATTGCCTCTGCCACGGTGTCATTCGGCAGAATATCGATGATCTCATCGCGCAGGGTCTCATCGAGCTCGGCCAGCGCCTGATAGTTCAGATTCTTGTCGAGAAGCCTGACCAGTTGCTCACGATCATCCGAGCGCAGAAACTCCAGCAGATCCGCGTAATCCGCTTCATGAAGATCGTCTACGAGTTGGTGCAGGCGCTCGGCGTTGGCGTCTTCGATTGAATTTTCAACAGCGCGCACAAAATCTGCAGTGAGAACTCCATCCTCATCATGGACCTCATCAAAGTTCTCAAGTGTTTCCGACATCTGAGGTTCCATTTCACAGCAGGCCTGTGCATGCCCTGCACTGGCCTAACGTTATAAGCAATAAGCGCGCTGCGGCAAAGCTGGGCTGCCGCCGCTCTATCACATAACGCCCTGGACAGAAGGGCGTTATCGTTGACGCCGGTGCCGTGAACAATTGCGAGGACAGCAATGCCGAGCCTGCTCGGTCCTTTCCAGCGCTATAATGCACCTCCAGGTCCGTCGAACGCCTGTTGGGTTCAAAAGAGACCATCACAGCAAACGGCGCACTAAGCGCGCAGCCGATTTCAAGGCTCAAATTTTGAGGGCAAGTCTACTTGGCAAGAGCCACGATTGGTGCGGTCGAGAAGACTCGAACTTCCACGGGTTTTACCCCACAGCGACCTCAACGCTGCGCGTCTACCAATTCCGCCACGACCGCACTGCCGTGTTAGGTGCGCTGCATGTATCAAATCGTACAGCGCAGAACAAGTCCTGACTTCCGCCGGACGAGAGATTGTCTGAGGTAACGTCAGTTGTGCAAGTCGGCGACTAGGTCGAAGCCGCCAGAACTTCTGATTTTGTAAGCTTTTTGTTGACCGAAACAGCGATCTTGTCGCCATTCAGAACGATGTCGCCCTTCGCAATGGGAACATTGTTTGCGAGCAGCTGCACTTCTTCGTTCTCGTCCGTGTCGAGTTCAATGACAGCGCCGCGTCCCATTTTCAGGAGTTGGTGGATCGGCATTGTTGTACGCCCAAGGACCACAACAATCTCGACAGATACAGTTTCAACGCTGTTCACGAAGATCCCCTCATCATCAAAAAACAGAGGCGCTCATTGACGCACGAGCCCGCTTTAGCCCACAAAGGCGACACTCCCATGCATATGGTTACCCAATGGTTAAATTACGCGATGAACTGAGAGCAAGCGCTGCAGACATGTGGTCGGGACAGCCGGTCGAATGGTGCATCACCGATGGCCTTCTGGCCTATGAAGAGGCGCTGGAGGAAATGTCGGCGCGCGCCGCACTCATTGCCAATGATGAGGCGCCGGAACGGGTCTGGCTGGTGGAACACCCTCCCCTCTATACGGCAGGAACCAGCGCAGACGTCGCTGACCTCATTTTGCCGGACCGTTTTCCCGTCCACAAGACAGGCCGGGGTGGTCAATACACCTATCACGGACCCGGTCAGCGGGTGGTCTATGTCATGATGAACCTCAAACGCCGACGTCAGGACGTCCGGCTGTTTGTCACAGCGCTTGAGGACTGGATCATTTCAACTCTGGATACTTTCAACATCAAAGGCGAACGGCGGGAAGACAGGGTTGGTGTGTGGGTCAAACGCCCGGATCTCGGCACTGCCCGTGAAGACAAGGTTGCAGCGCTCGGTATCCGCGTGCGCCGCTGGGTGACGTTTCACGGCCTGTCCATCAATGTTGAGCCCGACCTGGAGCATTTCAGCGGCATCGTCCCCTGTGGCGTTCAGGGCCACGGCGTCACCAGCCTTGTCGACTTGGGACTGCCATTGACAGTGCACGATGTCGATGTTGCCCTGCGGCAATGCTTCGAGCCCATCTTCGGTCCAACAGTTACCCAGAGTGCCCTTTAGCCAGAGCGCTTCACGTCAAACGACGTAGCCCCGCCTGGCGCCTCTTCGATAGCTTCGAGCGATCTGACCAAAGCGTGTGGCGGCCCTTGCCGGCAGCGCTCGACCATTTCGTTTACTGCTACAGAGGGGCCCTCAAACACGGCCTCAACGCTGCCGTCGGCGCAATTGCGCACCCAACCTGCAAGTTGTAGTGATTTGGCAGTTTGTGCTGTCCAGCCCCGATACCAAACACCCTGCACTCGCCCATGTATTTTCACGCGCGTGGCTGTGATGTCACTTTGTGTCATCGCCTAACCGGCGGGCTATTCAAATTCCATGATAACATTGTCGACCGCCAGACTGTCGCCCGGGGCACAGTTCACTTTGGTAACCGTGCAGTCGCGCTCTGCCCGAAGCACATTTTCCATTTTCATGGCTTCGACCACACAAAGCGAATCTCCAGCCTTCACGTCCTGGCCTTCCTCAACCGCAATCGACAACACAAGACCCGGCATGGGACAAAGCAGCAGCTTCGAGGTGTCAGCGATTTCAACTGCCGGCATCAGCTCTGCAAGCTCGGCTTCACGGCGGGTGTAAACATGGGCATCAACTTCGGCGCCGCGATGAGCGACACGATAACCATTCATGATGCGCCGCACCTGCACATGCACGCTTCGTCCGTTCAACAGCCCGTGCCAGACGGGATCTCCTGGCACCCAGGAAGATTGCACCGCAATATCAGTGGCATCCGTCGCATCATCACCACTCAATACCACCCGCACCAGCGGACCACCGTCCTCAATCAGTTCAACGGCAGTTTTGCAGTCATCAAAAGCCACAACGCGTTCCACCGCAAATTGCACGGGCTTTCCGCCCATCTGCTCGGTTATCCGGCGGCGGCGCGAATTCTCCACATGATCCATCATTGCCGCGGCAACAACGAGTGAGCGCAACACTTCTCCTTCGGGCACAATATGCTCGAAGCCGTCGGGATATTCCTCAGCAATGAAGGCCGTTGAAATGTCGCCTGAGATCCATCGCGGATGCTGCATGACGGCAGACAGGAAGGGAACGTTGTGCTGAATCCCTTCAATGTAAAAGGCATCCAGAGCATCGCTCATATGCGAAATTGCCGTGCCCCGGTCCGGGGCGTGCGTGCAGAGCTTTGCGATCATCGGGTC
>JAJFHB010000250.1 GCA_021775795.1 Hyphomicrobiales bacterium
GAGCACGGAAAGAAAATGCTCCAGACCGCAGACACCGAAGGTATCCCGGTGCGCGAACTTGCGGACCGGAATAGTGCAAAATTCCGTGACATGGTCGCCGCGGTAAATTGTTCAAATGACGACTTCATCCGGACGACAGAAGAACGGCATAAAGCCTCCTGCCAGGAGATCTGGCGGCGCATGGCGGACAATGACGATATCTACCTCGACACCTACTCAGGTTGGTATTCCATACGCGATGAAGGCTATTACGAAGAAAGCGAGTTGCTGGAGGGTGAGGGCGGTGAAAAACTGTCACCCAATGGCGCGCCGGTCGAATGGGTGGAAGAGGAGAGTTACTTCTTTCGCTTGTCAGCCTATCAGGACAAGCTTCTGGAGCACTATGAAACAAACCCATCCTTCATAGGACCGGAAGTTCGGCGCAACGAAATCGTCAGCTTCGTCAAAGGCGGCCTGCGTGACCTGTCATTCTCACGCACCACATTCGATTGGGGCATACCTGTTCCCGGTGATGAGCGGCATGTGATGTACGTATGGGTCGATGCACTCACGAACTACATTACAGGTGTGGGTTTTCCAAACGAAGAGGACCCGCAGTTCCAGAAATACTGGCCGGCAGATCTACACGTTATCGGCAAAGACATACTTCGATTTCATTCTGTCTATTGGCCTGCCTTTTTGATGTCAGCAGGCATTGCCCTGCCCAAACGCGTATTCGCCCACGGGTTTTTGTTCAACCGTGGAGAAAAGATGTCCAAATCGGTTGGAAATGTCGTTGATCCCTTCACCATGTGTGAGCAATACGGCGTTGATCAATTGCGCTTCTTCCTCATGCGCGAAGTGCCTTACGGTCAGGATGGCAACTATTCCCACGAAGCCATCGTCAACCGCATCAATGCGGATCTGGCAAACAACTTCGGCAATCTCGCCCAACGGTCATTGTCAATGATTGCCAAGAACTGTGATGGCCTCGTGCCAACATGCGGCCCGCTTGACGAGGCGGACAGTGCCATGCTTGCGGCAGCTAATGCGGTCCTCGAAAAAGCGCGAACTCTCTGTGAGAAGCAGGCATTGCATCTCATCTTGAATGAAATCTGGGAGGTGTTCGCGGAAGCAAACCGGTATTTTGACAGCCAGGAACCCTGGGCCTTACGGAAAACCGACACGGCGCGAATGGAAACCGTCCTTTACGTGACAATAGAAGTTGTCCGCCAGATGGCCATTCTGGCGCAGCCGTTCATGCCGCAATCATGTGCAACAATGCTGGATACTCTCGCCATCCCCGAGGACCGGAGAAATTTCGCCAATCTTGGAGACAGCGAGCGCCTGAAGACGGGTACACCACTGCCCAAACCGGCGCCGGTGTTTCCACGATATGTTGATGAAACGGCGGAATGAACGACATGATTCACGCCATCGTCGATAGTCACTGTCATCTTGATTTTCCAGAGTTGAGTGACAATCTGGATGCTGTGCGGCAGCGTGCGCACGATGCTGGCGTACGCCTCATGGTGACAATCTCAACACGGGTACACAACTTTGACCGCATCGTTGCCATTGCTGAGCAGCATGAGGAAATATTCTGCACAGTGGGTACTCACCCTCACAATGCTGCCGACGAAACAGATGTCACAGTGGAGCAACTCGTAGCCATTGCGCAGCATCCCAAAGTCGTCGGCATTGGCGAGGCGGGGCTCGATTATTTTTACGACAAGGCACCGCGCGACATACAGGCTGAAAGCTTCCGAACTCACATTAGAGCCGCCCGGGAAACTGATCTGCCTCTGGTCATTCACAGCCGGGATGCGGAAGAAGACACCGCACGGATTTTGGAAGAAGAAACTGAAAACGGCGGGCCGTTCAAACCGCTACTGCATTGCTTTTCTTCACAGCATGTCCTGGCGGAGAGGGGACTTGCGCTGGGTGCATATCTTTCGTTTTCAGGAATCCTGACATTCAACAGCGCAGTGGGTTTGCAGGAATCAGCAACTAAGGTTCCAGCCGAACGTCTACTCGTCGAGACAGACGCTCCCTATCTCGCACCGGTCCCCAAGCGCGGAAAACCAAATGAACCGGCCTATGTTGCGCATACGTTGAACAAACTTGCAGAACTGCGCGGGGTCGAACCAGCAGAGATGGCGCGTCAGACATCTGACAACTTCTTTAGGCTGTTTTCGAAAGTGCCCCGGCCAGAAGCCTTCGGGCAGGCGACAAGCCAGGCATGACGCTGACCTTCACAATTCTGGGCTGTGGTTCATCGGGCGGTGTGCCTCGCATCGGCAACAATTGGGGACAGTGTGACCCGCAAAACCCACTCAACCGCCGGCGCCGTTGTTCATTGCTGGTCCAACGCAGCGGTAACAACAAAACTGATGTCACCAACACACTCATTGACACATCACCCGATCTACGGGAGCAGATGCTCGGTGCGGGCATTAGCTGGCTGGACGCCGTACTCTATACCCACGAACATGCCGATCACATTCATGGCATCGATGATCTGCGGGTTGTCGCGCTAAACGGCCGCCAGCGGATCACTGTTTGGTCTGACGAACGCACATACGCACGCCTTAAGGGCTCGTTCGCTTATTGCTTCGTCCAACCGGAGGGCAGCGATTATCCTCCCATTTGCGATCACCACATGATCCATCCCTTGGAAACGGTGACCACAACGGGGCCGGGGGGCAGTATCGACTTTCTACCCTTTGAACAGGTTCACGGTAACATCAACTCTCTTGGCTTTCGCGTTGCCGACCTGGCTTACTCAAGTGACCTCAGCGACATCCCTGAAACCAGTCTCGATGCTCTGTCCAACCTCGATGTGTGGATTATAGATGCGTTACGTTACACTCCGCACCCATCACATTTTTCGTTGGAACAGGCTCTGGAGTGGATCGACAGGATGAAACCAAACCGGGCCATTCTCACGAACATGCACATCGATCTTGATTATGAAACACTCCGCCGCTCGCTACCTGACAACGTCGAACCGGCTTATGATGGAATGGTAATAGAAGTTCCCACATCGGGATGAGTCACAAATCAAACAACTGACAACTGCGGCGCGGCCGTATTTGGAATGTCAGGCAAACTAAGGGAGCAAGTCACATGAATGACCCCACATCATCTGCAAAGGGCTGCACGATTGAACTCTGTGAAAACGGGCCCGTTCTCATAAAGGCAGAAGCTACGCTGAACGGCGAAACCATTGCCGCAGGCGCTGCTCTGTGCCGTTGTGGAAAATCTTCCAACAAGCCGTACTGCGATGGCACTCATTCAACCATCGGCTTTCAGGACAATGGCGGCGTCACCACCAACGGCGTATCCGGCACTGCTGAAGGAGATGCGGCTCTCAAGATCAAAACCGCACCAAATGGTCCAATCCTTTGCAGCGGCCCATTGACGTTAAGGTCCGCAGATGGCGCAACTGAAATGACGGGAAGTCGAGTGGCGCTGTGCCGGTGCGGTCAATCCGCCAACAAGCCATACTGCGACGGAACACATTCCACAGTCGGATTTGAGGCCGACTGAACCACCTCAAGGCTTCCTGCACCACCACAGCGCGCTCAAAAACGGTCCGTATTTCGACCCGCTCGTTTCATTCAGCGTGACAGTTTCGGCGAAGGGCGCAGCAAATTGCCTAAAATTTGAATTGTTTCAAAGCCTTATGTGGTTAGTGATAATTTTCCATAATATATATTA
>JAJFHB010000026.1 GCA_021775795.1 Hyphomicrobiales bacterium
CGGGGCCTGATGTGTGGGCATGGGGCATGCTCTTCTTACAGGCAGCGAGGATATCGTGAACAACACGGCTGACGCGCTGGGTATGGCGTCGGACGAGACATCTGCAAGTGCTGCTCTGCGCGATCTGTCCTCGACGCAGAAGCTTCAGCGCGCCGCGGAAGTCCTGCAAGCAGTTACCAGCGAAGAACTCGGAGTGACCGAGCGGGATGCCCATGTGGCACGTGCTCTGCTCGATGGCCTTGATGCGGCCTGTGCGGGCGTTGGACGCATCGTGGACGGCGACACGTGTTTGCATCTTGCATTGCAACGGCGCAACGAAGTGCTGCAGGAGGCTGCCCAGGTTGACCTGGAATACAGCGCCTGGTTCGCTCGTGTTCTCCAGGGTCAGGGCACAGTTATCGGCGCCGATGGTGACGACAATCAAGACGATCCGTTGTTTGCCAAACTCGGTGCATTACGGTTGCTCGTCGAGCCCCTGGAAACCGCGCCGGGCCAGATCACCGGATTTCTGTTCGCTTCGGATTTCGCAGGCGTGGATGTTGAAACGCCGACGGTGCGTTTGTTTGTCGACACAATTGCGAATTGGTGTTCGCCGCCAGAAGATGCCGGGGTGCAAGCAAAGGCTGCAGACCTTGACCTGGACTGGGGCGATGATCTCATCGTTACCGATGTGCCGGAAGATGAGCTTGAAGACCGCGGTGCTGTTTGGAACGAAGCTGCTCAAAACGCTTCAGCAGATGGTTCTGCTGATGCCGAAGAACCGGCTGTCGCTCATGACGACTATGAGCTTTTCTCCTCTACAATTGAGCATATGGATCAGGGGCTTGTGGTCTATGACAGATCGCTTGCTATCCTCGCTGTAAACGGCCGTGCAAGCGAAATTTTAAAAACACCGCAAGGCCTGCTTGTGTCGGGCAACAGCATGCTTGATGTGATCAGATTTTTTGCAAAACGCGGAGATTACGGTTCGGGGGATCCGGCTGACATTGTGCGAGAGAGGGTTGAGCAAGCGCTGTCGACCCGCGAGGATTATCGGGTGGACCGGCTCATCGAGGGCGGTGACACCATAGCCATTACACGCCGTCATGCAGGTAATGGCCGGTTCATTGCGACGTTTACAGATGTGACTGAATGGCGCGAAAGTGAACGTATTCTAGAGCAGAAATCCAAGCTGCTCAGTGTTGCTCTGGATTACGCGGAGCAGGGCCTCGTGGTCGCCGGTGAAGACCTTGTCATTCTGGCGTTCAACGAAAAGCTTGCATCCTTCCTTGATCTCTCCCCGCAGGCGCTCTGTGCGGGCAGCAGCATTCTCTCATTGCTTGAAGAATGGCTTATGGGTGAGACCGGTCCGCGGCGGTTGGATGGTTATGATGCCTCTCAGGTTATCGAGCTTGCTGCTCAGCGCTTACCCTTTGAGTTCACCGCTTACTGCCAGGACGATGTCATGTTGACCTGCCGCGGGCGCGGGCGCGATGACGGCAGTTACGTGCTTTCCTTCGACGATGTGACGGCGTCCGAAATCGGTCGTCGGGAGATCGAGGCCAAGTCGGAATTTCTGGAGGCGACCGTCGAGCACATGGATCAGGGCCTGCTCGCCTTTGACCGTAATTTGAAGATGCTGTTTGCCAACGAACGGGCAAAGACGATGCTCGGTGTTCCCCATGAGTTTTTTGATCCGGGAAAAGATTTCACCGAGATCGTCCGGGAGGGAGCGGAACAGGGCGCTTATGGTGATGGGGCAGTGGAAGCGATCGTTGCCGCCACGCTGGTGCGGCTTGAGGAAGCGCAACCCTTTAGTTTTGAAGGGCGGTGCCCCGACGATGCAACGGCGTTGGTGCGTTGCCATCCAAGGCCTGAGGGCGGTTTTGTTTTTACCTTCACGGACATCACTTCTTCGAAGAACCAGCAAAACGCCCTGACGCTTGTAACTGATGAGTTGCGAACCAAGAGTGTTCAACTTGATTCTGCCTTCTCCAGCATGTCTCAGGGTCTGGCGATGTTTGATGCGGACCAAAAGCTGGTGGTCTGTAATCCCCGTTATCTGGAGTTGTATGACCTGCCCTCAAGGTTCGGCAGGCCGGGCACGGAACTTGCCGTGATCATGCGCCAGAACACGGTGTTTGATAATGGCCTGACTTATGAAGAGGCCGTCAAACGGCGTTATGAACTCTCGCGCAACCGGGTGAGGTATGTAGAAGAGGGAGCCCTGGCGACGGGGCGAGTCATCGAGATACTTCATGAGCCCCTTGCGGATGGCGGATGGCTTGGGTTGTTTACGGACATTACGGAGCGTAAGGGACAGGAACTCGCTCTGCGTGAAGCCTCTGAGCGGCTCGAACAGAAATCGCAACAACTTGAATCTGTGTTCGACAACATGGTGCAGGGCGTTGTGGTGTTTGATGCGGATACAAGGTTGGTTATGTGCAACCAGCGATACGCCGAGTTGTTCCAACTGCCGGAACACCTGACCATTGCCGGCGCAGAACTGCGGGAGATGTGCACCTATTGTGTTGATAAGGGGTATGAAGGCGATCCGGAGAACCTGACCGAGGACCGCATCGCGCTTGCTTTGCAGCGGGAGCCGGCCGAGTTCAAGATGCAGATGGCCAACGGCCGCACCATACATGCCATCCACGAACCGGTGGATGACGGCGGTTCCATTGCGGTCTATCTGGATGTGACGGAGCAGGAAGAGGCCGAACAGCAGCTTCGTGACTATGCCGCCCAGCTTGAGCGCCAGCAAAATGTGCTTGAAACCATCATGGCGAATATCGATCAGGGTGTGAGCCTTATCGATGCTGACATGACGGTTCAGGTGATGACCGCCCGGGGCATGGAGTTGCTCGAGTTTCCGCCGGACGAGCTGACACCAGGAGACAATCTGGAAGCATTCTTCCGTTACAATGCCGGTCGAGGTGAGTACGGAGAAGGTGACATTGACGAACAGGTGGCCGAGCGGATGGAGCTTGCCCGCAAGTTCGAGCCTCACCGTTTTCAGCGCACCCGGCCCGATGGAACGACCATTGAAGTCTGGGGGACGCCGCTCAAGGATGGCACAGGCTTTGTGACCACTTATTCTGACGTGACCGAGGCGAAACAGCGCGAAGCGGAAATTATCGCCCTCTCAGAGCAGTTGAAACAAGCGAATATTCAGCTTGATGCAGCGTTTAACAGCATGGACCAGGGGCTCGCGATGTTCGATGAGAACCAGGCTCTGGTTGTGCGGAACAAACGCTACCTGGAAATATTCAGTTTGCCTGATGAATTTGCTCAAGCTGGTGCGTCAATCAAAGACATCACAGAATACAGCATCAAACTTGGAATGGAGAGTGATCCGGAGAATATCGTCGAACGCCGTACTGCCGTTGCCCGCAGCCGCGAGCGCGTGGTGTTTCAGCGGTCCTTCACGGACGGCCGGACGATTGAAATCATACATGAACCTCTGCCGGACGGCGGATCGCTAGCGCTCTATCTGGATGTGACCGAGCGGGTTGTCGCAAACCGCAGACTGCGCGAATACACAAGCCGTCTGGAGGCTTCAAACCGGGAGCTTCAGGATTTCGCCTACGTCGCCTCCCATGATTTGCAGGAGCCCTTGCGCAAGATTGAGGCATTTGGAGACAGATTGTTCCGCAAGTGCGGCGAAAGGCTTGGTGAAGACGGCAGGTTGTATGTGAATCGCATGCAGGATTCAGCCAGCAGGTTGCGTACCCTGATCAACGATATGCTCGATTATTCCCGCGTAACAACAACGGCCAAACCCTATGTTTCGGTCGATCTGTCCAAACAAATGGGACAGGTGCTGGCGGATCTCGAGACCACGATCGAAGAGGCAGGTGGTGTGGTGGAGTATGATGACCTGCCGGTGCTGGAGGCAGATGAAAGCCAGATGCGTCAACTGGCGATGAATCTGATCACAAATGCCCTCAAATTCAGAAAACCGGAAGTGCCGCCAAAGATCTGCATAAGCTCTCGTGAGATCCCTGATCCGAACGATAGCGAGGCAAGCGATGGTTGGTGTGAAATCAGCTTTGCAGACAACGGTATCGGTTTTTCGAACAAATATGCTGATCGTATTTTCACTATATTCCAGCGCCTGCATTCGCGCTCAAGTTATGAGGGTACCGGCATTGGCCTTGCCACCTGCCGCAAGATTGCCGAGCGGCACGGCGGAGAAATTGAAGCAGACGGCGCGCCTGGTGAAGGCGCAACGTTCCGCATCCGCTTGCCTTTGAAGCAGGAAAAAGAATTCACCGATGCGGCGGATCAAGTTGCCTGAGGCGTGCTTCAGGCCTTGATCTGCAAAATCGCTGCATTGTGAAATTCCACGGCGGCCTGATCAAAACAGCAGAAGATCACTTGCTTGATGTCTGGGTTTGCGGCGACAAAGTCATAGACTTCGTGAACGGCGATTTCCGCTGCCCGTTGTTTTGGAAAACCATAGACGCCTGTTGAAATGGACGGAAAGGCGATGGTTTGCGCGCCGTGATCACGTGCCAGGACAAGAGATCGCCGATAACAGCTCGCCAGCAGTTCATCTTCGTTGTGAGTGCCGCCATTCCACACCGGGCCTACGGTGTGGATTACATGTCCTGACGGCAGATTGAAGCCGGGGGTGATCTTGGCGTCGCCGGTTTCGCAGCCGTTCAGCGCACGGCAGGTGGCAAGAAGCGCTGGTCCGGCAGCCCGATGGATGGCGCCATCGACACCACCGCCTCCAAGCAGACTTGCGTTTGCCGCATTCACAATCGCATCGACATCAAGCGTCGTGATGTCGGCCTGGATAACTTGGAGGCGCGACGCCATGGTCCGTCAATCGATCTGAAGCTCAAACAGTTTGCCGAACTCGGGCCGCTCGTCGCGGACACCCGCCAGGCGCAGACAATGCCAGGCCATGGCGTGGTTGGAAGAGGTGACCGGTATCCCGGTTTCGGTTTCAATGTCGCGCGCAAATTCGGCAAGCCGTACGCTGGTGCAGGAGACAAAAAGGGCATCTATGGGTGAAGCTTTGCGCACCTGCTCCACAGCGTTGAGCAGAGAGTTTTTTGAAATGCGAGACACTTTGTTGTCGTCTTCCTCATTGAAGGAGGCGAACACGGGAACCTCGAAGCCCTTATTCTCGATGTACTCGCGCACCACCGCATTTACGTCTTCCCGGTAGGGCGTAATCACACCGATACGCCGGGCGCCGAAGGCGCGGAATGCTGCGAAGGCGCTGGTTATCGGCGTTGTGCAGGCAACTTCAGGGCGGGCGCTGAGAATGCGTTGGAAGACTTTCTCCTCGCCGATTACCATTGATGCCGATGTGCAGCCGAAAGCCACGACATCAAGTTCTGCACCTGGCAGTATGACGCCGGTGCAGTCTTCAATCTTGTCTTCCATGGCCCGCAGCGTATCCGGCGTGATGACATTGGAATTCCATATGCGGCTCTCATAAAAAGCGACGCCCGGCATGTCGAGGAGGGTGCGGAATTCATGCTCCATCGTGTGATCGCTTGCCAGCACGATCACCCCAATGGCCGCACGCTCTGCAATCCCGCCGTCCATTTCGTAGGGCAGATGATTGAGGGTTAGCATTGGTGAAGTGTCAGCAGTTGCCGCGTCACTCATGTTCATCTCCTTTTCGCTTTCCGCCCGTCCGGTCCCGGCTTCTAGGCTGTAAGCAACATTCCGTCCAAATCTATTGCCGGCGTCTTTCCGGCAATCAGATCCGCTGTGATCCGCGCCGAACCGTGGCACATGGTCCAGCCCATATGCCCCTGTCCAGCATTGTACCAGAGATTTTTGTGGGCGCCCTGTCCGAAAATCGGTGTGCCCTCAGGCGTCATTGGCCGCAGTCCTGCCCAATATGTGGGTTGTGTGTAATCTCCGCCATTGGGGAAAAGCGACTTCGCAACTGCAAACATCTGATTGAAATCAGATTTCCGGTGGGTCGTGGAATAGCCGGAAAACTCGGCTGTTGCCGTCAACCGCATGCGATCGCCAAGCGGGCAGTAGGCAACGAGATTTTCCTCATCCACACCACCGAGTACTGGTGGCTGGTGATTGGCGTCAACGGGAATGGTGACCGAATATCCCTTAACCGGATATATGGGCAGAACAACGCCCAGTTGCCTGGCAAATTTGGGCGCATAAACGCCGAGGCAGAGAACGAATATGTCAGCGTCGAGCTCGCCCTTATCCGTAACGGCGTGCGTGACCTTGCCGCCTTCCTGCCGAAAACCATTAAGAGTTTCCCGGAAGCGGAATTTTACACCGCG
>JAJFHB010000251.1 GCA_021775795.1 Hyphomicrobiales bacterium
AGACCACGCAACCGATTCCACCACCATCACGAGGCCCGCGGTCAAAGGGTCAATGCCATAGATGGCCTGCATGAGGATGGGGCCATAAAGTGTTAGGGACACGGTCGAAAATGAACTCAACAGGATCATTGTCGTGGCCGCGCCAGCGGAGTGATTAAGGGACAGTGGGCGCTGCGCGAACATCCGTGTTGGGGATTTACCGTCGCGGTTGAAAAAGAGAACAAGGCAGGCGATGCCGAGGACACCCAGAATTGGCGAAAGGGTCAAAGAGACATGGGCGCCGGCAGCAGAGATCGCAACAATCGCTGCGGCGAGAAGTGCCAGCCTGGTGATTGGAATTGATTTATGTGTGCCGTCGTCGGTGGGCGCTGCATGCTCTCGGAGCAGGATATAGGCTGCCACGCTCAAGGCTGCTGCCTGCACAGCGAAAAACCAGAACGCCCCGCGCCAGATGCCCCAGGATGCAAAGGCTCCGCCGATCACCGGTCCCAGCAATGAGGATGTTCCCCAGACGGCGGAGACAAGTGCAACGATGCGTATCCAGTGGCTTTTGGGGAAGAGGCGATTCATGCCGACAAATGTTGCTGCCAGCATCATGCCACCACCTGCACCCTGCAGAGAGCGGCCGGCCAGCATTGTCACCATGTCCGGGGCAAGCGCGCTCAGGAGACAGCCGGCAAAGTAAACTAATGCTGCGATCGTCATGACACTCCGCAGGCCGGTGCGGATGACCAAAAGGCCGGTAGCGGCTGCTGTGATTATCGAGGCCAACTCGTAGAGAGCAAATGTCCAGTTCAGGTAGGCAACGCCGCCAATGTCTTTGACGGCACTTGGCATGACGGTTGAGACCATGAGTGAATCCGCGGCATGCAACCAGACACCGAGCCCGATGATTGCCAGAAGACCAGGATTTGAACTGGAGAATATTTCTCCCCAGCTTGCCGCCTTTTCGTGTCCTTCAGTTGCAGTATCTGCAGAAGGATTATCCACCCGATGCCTCGATCCGGTAGGCGCAGCGGCGGGCACCAGACAAAAGGTGCTCTGTCCGTGACACCTCTACGCCAGGCCCAAGAGCTTGTGTGAAAAGGTCAAGCTCGGAGCGACACAGGCCCTGGCATTCTGATGCGGCAACACATATGGGGCAGTGGTTTTCCAATAGTTTGAAAGCATTACTGCCGAGCACTTCAACCTCGGCCATGTATCCTTCCCGGCAGCGCAAATCGCACAAGGCGTGCACCCTTTTCTCGAGGTTTTCGAAGGGCTCAAGAGCGGCTTGGTATTTGACCAGGGACTGCCTTTCGCGCGCAGAGATGAGATGTTCAACGCCTGTGTCACCGAACACTTCCCGGGCGGAGCGAAGCAATTCTACAGTGAGGTCTGAATGCGTGTTCGGGAAGCGGCCATGGCCATCCACGGTGAGCGACCATGTGCGTTTTGGTCGTCCCACATTGCTGTGCCTGTCTACAAACTGCACGAGCCCCTGGTCAGCCAGCCTGGTGAGTTGTTTGCGGGCGCCCACATCGCTAATGCCAACGTCGCCTACAATAGTGTCGGTGGTTTGAGCGCCCCGGCTCTTCAGTAAATAGAGGATCTGATCGTTGGACGACATGGCTGTTCCTGCTTGCGCGTGCAGTGTTCATTCTATATAATAACTAAATGGTTATTTAAAACAAGATGCATTCGCTTGCGCTATCCCAATGCTTATGCGAGGGGATCACAAACACGATGTCAGGCCGTATAGTCAGCAAATGTCGATTTGGAACAAAATAGTAGGTGCGGGGATGGCTGTTGGCGGGCCTATCGGCTCACTGATAGCTTCGCTTGCCGGCGGTACGGACGGTGATGATGACACCGCGGCTGGTGCGAATCCTGAGAAGGAAGTTGCCTTTACCATCGGTGTCATTGCCCTTGGCGCCAAGATGGCAAAGGCGGACGGCGTCGTCACAAAAGACGAGATAGATGCTTTCAAGGAAGTTTTTATCATCCCGCCTGAAGAGATGAAGCACGTTGCCCGAGTGTTCAATCTGGCAAAACGTGATGTTGCGGGCTACGACGCCTATGCGAGCCAACTCACCGGTATGTTCGAGGATAAACCGGATGTCCTGGAAGACGTTCTGGACGGATTGTTCCATATCGCCAAGGCGGACAACGTCGTGCATGAAACCGAACTTGAGTTTCTGCGCGGTGTCTCGGGCATATTCGGTTTTGAAGAAATGGAATTTGAACGTATTCGCGCCCGCCACGTTGAACTTCATGACAGTGATCCGTTCATGGTGCTCGGCCTGGAACGCACCGCAGAGAATGCAGAAATTCGCTCCACCTATCGCCGCCTGGTACGGGAAAACCATCCCGACCAATTAACTGCGCGTGGTGTGCCGGCGGAAGCAGTTGAGATTGCCAACCGCAAGCTTGCAGCTATCAACGCTGCTTATGAGCAGGTGGCGCGGGAGCGCGGAATTTGAACGCTCCGCGAGCTTGCGACATTGTTCAAACGCCCTCCCCAAACTGTGGAGAGCGTCGGGGTGAGCGCGGCATTGACCTCCTTTTACTCCATTACACGGCGACAAAGAGCGCAGACAACGCGCTCAAATGGCTTTGCAATCCGGAGGCGCAGGCGTCGGCTCACTATCTGATAGATGAGGATGGAAGCATTTATCAGATGGTGGCGGAGGAGCAGCGTGCGTGGCACGCGGGCGCTTCTTTTTGGGCCGGCGATAGCGACATCAACAGTTGCTCAATCGGCATTGAAATTCAAAATGAGGGAGTTTGGGGCGGCAACCCAAACTTTCCTGAAACGCAAATGGATGCGGTTGAACGGCTCTGTCTCGACATTCTTGATCGTCATTCCATCCCGCCCGAGCGCGTGCTCGCACACTCCGACGTCGCCCCCGGTCGCAAAGTTGACCCTGGTGCTGAGTTCGACTGGAAGCGTTTGCATCTGATGGGTATCGGTCACTGGGTGGAGCCCGCCGCGTTGTGCGATGATCGTGCCATCGATCTGGGTGATGAGGGCGATGCGGTTCTCGATATCCAGAACCGGCTGATTTCGTATGGCTACAAACTTGAAGCCTCCGGGCTTTATGATGCGGCGACGAAAACCGTGATGTCAGCCTTCCAGTTGCATTTCCGGCAACAGATTGTGGACGGTGTTGCCGACCACTCGTCAATCGAAACGCTCAAGCGGCTTGCTGTGCCGCTGTCTCTGCAATCTTGACGCTAGGCTGATATCCCCCCTAATGAGTGTCATGTCAGCTGGCCGGATGACCGCTGCCGTCGTCTTTCGGGACGCGGGAGAGGAAAGTCCGGGCTCCATGGAGACACGGTGCCGGGTAACGCCCGGCGGGGGCGACCCCAGGGAAAGTGCCACAGAAAGCAAACCGCCTCGTGCGTGCATGAGGTAAGGGTGAAAGGGTGCGGTAAGAGCGCACCGCGGCGTTGGTAACAGGGCCGGCATGGTA
>JAJFHB010000252.1 GCA_021775795.1 Hyphomicrobiales bacterium
AACGCGAGCCCCGGGCTCCGGCTTGGCTTCCAGTACGCAAACCCGGAGGCCACGCATTGCAGCGGTTCTTGCGCAGGTGAGGCCGGCAAATCCGGCGCCGACGATAACGAGATCGTAAAGCCCGTGAAGCTGTGATTTCCGGTCGTGTAACATGTGAAACGTTCCCTGGTATGCACGTGTGACAACCAGCTTAGACGGGATTTTGGGCCGAAATGGGATGGCAGGAGCGTGTGACAGCCGGGAGGTTCAGCCGCTGACTGCAGCGCTGTGCCTGTCTGTATGAGGCAGGTGGGGTGCTTGCGGGCGGCAAAAGGGTCTGCAGGCGGCAGATGCTGTTCAGACAGCAATTTTTCTGGCGGGGGTGATTTTGAGGGCGGTGAGCTGATTGCGCCGCTTTCGCAGAACTTCAAACTTGAAGCCGTAAAATGTGAAGGCCTGGCCGATGTCGGGGATCATTTGCGCCTCGTGAATGACAAAGCCTGCAATTGTCGTTGCTTCTTCATCAGGCAATTCCCACTCCATGGCACGGTTGAGGTCACGTATTGCCACTGTGCCGTCGACCGTCACTGACCCGTCGGCCTGAGCGCGAACGCCGGTGGTCGGGGCGTCGTGCTCGTCTGCAATCTCGCCAACAATTTCCTCGAGAATATCCTCGAGGGTGACCAGACCCATCACTTCGCCGTACTCGTCCACGACGAGCGCGAAATGCGCCTTCTTCCTCAGAAAAGCGTTGAGCTGTGCCCGCAAGTTGGTGGTGTCGGGTACAAACCAGGGCGGTTTGCATAGCGCCTCGATGTCGAGTTTCTTGAACTCTCCACTCGCTTCAGCAAGTGATTTCAGCAGGTCCTTGGCATGCAGGATGCCGATAATGTTGTCCTGTTCGTCTTTCCACACCGGAAGCCGCGTATAGCCGGATCTCAACACCAGGTTTACAACCGCCTCTGCGCTGGAAGCGACATCTATGGTTTCCATCTTGGTGCGGTGAACCATTACATCGAACACTTCCAGGTCGCTGAGGTTCAAAATACCCCCCAGCATCTCCTTGTCGTGCTTGATGACCGCGCCTTCTTTGTGATGAAGATCAATGGCGCCGCGCAACTCATCGTGAGCTGACAGCACAAAGGTGTTCGCGTCGATGTTGGCGCCGAAAAGCTGCAGGGTGCGGCGGACAATGAACTGGATCGTCGCGGTGATGGGCCCAAGCACTGCAACCATGGTGCGCAAGGGTGCTGCAATAGCCAGCGCCATTCTGTCGGTGTTCGCAATGGCATACGTCTTGGGAAGGACCTCTGCGAATATGAGCACGAGGAGGGTCATTACAATCGTGGCATAGGCCACGCCGGCGTTGCCGAAAAACTGAACAAAGACACTTGTGGCGAGGGCGGATGCGAGAATGTTTACAAGATTGTTGCCAAGCAGAATTGCACCTATCAAACGCTCGCGGGCGCCGATGAGCTGCTGCACAATCTTGGCGCGCTTGTTGCCGCTGCGCTCAAGCTGGTGGATGCGGGCGCGCGAGACGGCCGTCAAAGCCGTTTCGGAGCCTGAAAAGAAGGCGGACAGTATCAAGAGGAATACGATAAGTCCGCACAACACTGCCAAGGTCATTGTCATTTTAGAGCTGTCACGTTGCCGAGAAATTTGCGGACTTCAGCTTCAGGCACATCTTTTGCTATGAAGGCCTGGCCAATACCACGCGTCAGGATAAACGTAAGCCTGCCCTCGACAGTTTTTTTGTCCTGATACATGAGCTGCAGGAATTCATTGGCTCCCGGCAGGTTGCCGACGATTTCACTTGCATCCACGGGCAGGCCCACATCTGCAAAGTGTGCCGCGATGCGGTCCTTCACGTCGTGGCTGCAATGGCCGAGGTCCGCAGAGAAGGCATGCGCCATGATCATGCCGATCGAGACCCCTTCACCATGCAGGAGCCGGTCGGAATAACCGGTGGCAACCTCAAGGGCGTGGCCAAAGGTATGCCCGAGATTGAGCAGCGCACGCGCACCATGTTCATGTTCATCCGCGGCTACGATTGCAGCCTTTGCGCGGCAACTTGTCTCCACCGCTTTGACCCGTGCTGCTGCATCGCCGCGGGCGATTGCCGCCCATGAACCCTCGAGCCAGCTGAAAAAACCAGCGTCTGAAATGAGGCCGTATTTTGCCACTTCCGCATAGCCCGCGCGAAGTTCGCGTTCTGGCAGCGTGTCGAGCAGGTCGGTGTCGATGATCACATGACGCGGTTGATGAAAGGCGCCGATGAGATTCTTTCCGCTGGGGGTGTCAATTCCTGTCTTGCCGCCGACAGATGAATCCACCTGGGCGAGAAGGCTTGTCGGGATCTGGATGAATTCAACCCCGCGGCGCAATATGGCCGCGGCAAACCCTGCCAGATCTCCAATTACACCACCGCCAAAAGCAATGATCGTGTCCTGTCTCTCGATGCCGGCTTCGAGCAATTGCTCGCAGACGTTCGCCAGAGTCTGGAAGCACTTTGATTTCTCTCCCGGTGCCACAATAATGACGGTTGCATCGATGCCGCTGGAGGTCAGTATGTCTCTCAGCGCTGCAAGATGATGTCTGGCAACATTTTCATCAGTAATGATTGCCGTCTTTGGCCGCGACAGGTGAGAGGCTACAATTTTTCCCGCCCGCGCCAGCAGTCCTGGCTCGATGTCTATCTCATAGCTTCGCGCACCCAGATCCACAGGGACCTTCGTGGCGAGAGCATTTGTGCTGGAATTTGCGATAGCGCTCATTTGATCGTGATGAACTAGCTGCTTTCGGGCAGAGAGGTCAAGGCATCGATGACATCCCTGACAATTGCATCGTGTGGTTCATCGCGGCTGTCTACAATGAGATCGGCAGCGGCGTAGACCGGATAGCGTTCATCCATCAGATCCTGCAGGACTGCAGCGGGGTCCGCATTCTTCAAAAGCGGGCGATTG
>JAJFHB010000253.1 GCA_021775795.1 Hyphomicrobiales bacterium
GAGGGCGGGCGAATTGCGGGTCGCGAAGAGCGCATCAACTGTGACTTCGTCGCGGTGTCCGGTGGGTGGAACCCGGCGGTCCATCTTTACTGTCACTCAACCGGCAAACTCCAGTTTGACGAAACCCTGCAAAGCTTCAAACCACTGAAAAGTTTCGAAGCCATTCGCGCCGTTGGGGCGGCCAATGGGACATTCGATCTGCAAGCCCTCCTGCAGGAAGCATTTGATGCAGGTGAAGATGCGGGCACACGTTCCGGTGGGAGCAAAAAGCCCTCGGCGAAAGCCAAGAAGCGTCCGAACGCTACAGCAACGGCGGAATCACCACTTGCGCCAGTCTGGTTCGTTCCGGCAACAGGCAACCTGAATGAAGGCAACAAGCACTTCATCGATTTTCAAAATGACGTCACCGCCGCCGATCTCGAGTTGGCTGTACGAGAGGGTTATCGCTCGGTTGAGCACATCAAGCGCTACACAACGTTGGGAATGGCGACGGATCAGGGAAAAACCAGCAATATTAACGCCTTAGGATTGCTGACAAATACGCTGCAAAGCCCGATACCGCAAATTGGAACAACAACCTTCCGTCCCCCGTACACGCCAATTTCAATTGGAGCAATTGCAGGTGCACG
Source organism: Hyphomicrobiales bacterium (assembly GCA_021775795.1). Taxonomy (GTDB): domain Bacteria; phylum Pseudomonadota; class Alphaproteobacteria; order Rhizobiales; family JAJFHB01; genus JAJFHB01. The sequence continues at coordinate 630 of JAJFHB010000253.1, forward strand.
AACAGGCGAACTGTTCCACGTCGTAAGGCGCACGCCACCTTTTGACTGGCACGTCGAACACGGAGCAGACTTCGAACCGGTTGGCGATTGGCGCAGATCTTATTGCTACCCACGCGCAGATGAAGATCGTGGGGGCGCCGTAAAGCGGGAAATTTTGACCGTTCGCAACAAGGTCGGCCTGCTTGACGCTTCGACACTTGGGAAAATCGAGATCAAGGGGCCTGATGCCGCGACTTTTCTCGATCTGATTTACTCCAACACCTTCTCTACTTTGAAGGTTGGCAAATGCCGATACGGCCTGATGCTGAATGAAGAAGGCTTTCTTTCTGACGACGGTGTCACAGTGCGACTAGCCGACGACCACTTCCTCATGCACACCACGAGTGGTGGTGCTGATCGGATAGCTGCCTTACTGGAAGAATGGCTGCAAACGGAATGGTTCGACCTGAAAGTGTTTGTCACACAGGTAACGGAGCAATGGGCGCAGTATGCCCTTGCCGGCCCAAAAGCACGGGATGTGCTCTCCAAGCTTGAGACGGAGATAGAACTTTCCGGAGAGGATTTGGAATTCATGAGCATGCAGGAGGATTTGCTGCAGGGCTACCCGGTGAGGTTGTTCCGCATTAGCTTTTCCGGTGAATTGTCCTACGAGATCGCAACACCGGCAAACTTTGGCCTCGGACTTTGGAACCTGCTTTTGGATGCTGGCAAAGAGTTTGGCATCGATGCATACGGCACAGAAGCGCTGCACGTGTTGCGCGCTGAAAAGGGCTTCATCGTTGTCGGTGACGAGAGCGATGGCACGGTTACACCCTTCGACCTCGGTCTGGGCTGGGCAGTATCGAAGAAAAAGGTGGATTTCCTGGGACATCGGTCTCTGCAGCGAGACTATCTCGCTGCGCCGGGCCGCAAACAGCTTGTAGGCCTGCTGACTGACGATCCCAACGAAGTTCTCCCGGATGGCGCCTATGCTGTGGCACAGGTAAAAAGCGCGCCACCGATGGAAATGATCGGGCAGGTCACGTCATCCTACTGGAGCCCCACTTTGGAGCGTTCCATTGCAATGGCCCTGATCAAGGATGGTCAAAACAAGATGGGTGAAACACTGAGCTTCCCGTTAGAGGGAGGCAAAGTAGTTCGCGCCCGGGTAGTTGATCCGGTATTCTACGACAAAGAGGGGGCGCGCCAGAATGTCTGAAGCCGTTTTCACAAGTCCTCTTGCGCACCGCACAGCTGCTGATCTCTCGGTGGGATTGACTGAAATCTTCGATCGGGCAGCCATTGATCTGCGCGGTCATACAAGCGACCCGAAATTCATGGCTACCGCCAAGGCCTCGCTTGGGTTTGCGTTGCCGATGGAACCAAGAACTTCCGCCTCAAAAAACACTGTTACCGCTTTGTGGATGTCGACCGATCAATGGTTGATCACGCTGCCACGCGGTTCTGAAACGCAAATGCTTTCAAAATTGCGGACGAAGCTCGGCAAGACTTTTAGTTTCGCCTGCGACGTCAGCGACGCGCGCGCCATAATCCGATTGACTGGAAACGGTTCGCGAGAAGTGATGATGAAAGGGTCTTCGGTTGAGTTCCATGCACCCGATGTCGTCCCTGGCTGGGTGAGGCGTGTTCTGTTTGCCGACATTGCAGCAGCCTGCCACATGGTTTCGGATGATCCGGAATGTTTTGATCTTTATGTCTTCAGATCCTACGCTGACTATGTTTGGGCATGGCTCGAAAAATCCGCCCGTCGCGGTGCAGAGGTAGAACTTTTCCAAGCTCAGGAACCGCCGCAGGTTTGAACACTGATGCGATGGGATGAATTCGCTTCACGCGGAATGTGTCTTCATCCCTATCGTGCCAGAATACCCTGACATGCCCGACCCTGTTGGTTCTGTGCTCGACCCTTGCTTCCTGTATCGCAGGAATGGCACGGCACTTGACCTTGAAAGGCGCTTGATGTGTTTGGCGAAACTCCATTGCAGTGGCCGCAGGTGTTCGCCTTTGTATTGATACCGCAATTTTCGATGATCGCACTCAGTTCGGCAATCGAACCCTTGCGTCATGCAAACGGCCTGTCGGACCAGAAGCGTTATGAATGGAGCATTTATGCTCCTGGCGGTGTTTCCGTTGATGCCTCTAACGGAATTACGATGACCGTCAATGGCGATCTCGGTGACGTTCCAGCAAACGCAATAATTGTCGTTTGTGGAGGCCCAAACATTGAACGCAATACATCTCCAAAATTGCTGTCGTGGTTACGGATGCGGGCCCGCCACGGTGGCGATATCGGCGCTCTTTGCACCGCATCACATGTGCTGGCTAAAGCCGGATTGCTCAACAACCGGAGATGCACAACACATTGGGAAGATGTCGATGCGTTTCGGGAAAATTTTCCAGACCTGAGCATCACCGATCAGTTGATTGAGATCGACAAGGATCGGTTTACCTGTGCAGGTGAGACGGCTGCAATCGATTTGATGGTTTCTATGATCGCTGGCCAACTCGGCGAATCTTTGGCGAGAGGCGTCTCAGATCAGGTGCTGCACCCATCGGTAAGGAGTGCCAGTCAGGCCCAGCGCACATCTTTGATGGGACAGGTTGGCTCGCGCCATCCAGCATTGGCGCTTGCCCTTCAAACAATGGAAAGTCATCTGGAAGAGCCTCTTTCCCTGGTTGAGATCGCACGCTCCGTCGGCCTGTCGCGCAGGCAAATGGAGCGCTTGTTCCGCAAGTATCTGGGTAGAGCACCGCAGCGCCACTATCGTGAACTGCGGCTTATGCGTGCCCGTTCACTGATCTTGCAAACAAACATGGAGGTCTCCGAGATAGCGGTCTCTTGTGGCTTCTCATCGACCTCACATTTCACCAAGTGCTATCGCGACTACTTTTTGCAGTCACCCTACAAGGAACGCGGCATCAGTTCATGAATTGAACACCACCGTCGCTTGCAGAAGCTTCATCCACCACGACTTCGGCCAGCCATCCCTACGAACATAGGTTGAAATCGATTGCGTTCTCTTGTTGAAAGCGTCATTTTTCGACGAGCAGGATAATTTCTACATTTGCAAGTCACGGTGACGGGCAAATTGCCGGGAGCATGAGATGTTCGGTGATCCACCTCGAGATCTGCCGCAGGACTTTGCGTTCGTGCTTATTCCAGAGTTTTCGATGATGCCTCTGACATCAGCGGTTGAGCCGTTGCGTATTGCCAACAGACTGTCGGAGAAGCAGCTCTATCGCTGGCACCTTCATTCCGCCGACGGCAATGACGTTGCAGCATCGAACGGCTTTACCTTGAACTGCAACAGTGCCCTCGACAGCATTGGCGATCATGGCAGTGTGATCCTGTGTGGCGGCCTGAACATTCAAAACCATACAAGCAAGCCGCTCATCAACTTTTTGCGCAAGGCTGCACGCAAAGGCTGCGAACTGGGAGCTCTGTGCACGGCATCTCACGTACTCGCCGCAGCGCATCTCCTGGAAGAGTATAAATGCACCATTCATTGGGAGAACCTGCCCGCGTTTGCCGAAGATTTTCCGGACATTGAAGTCACGGGAAGTCTCTATGAGATCGACCGTGATCGCTTCACCTGCGCCGGCGGCACAGCATCAATCGACATGATGCTGGCGCTGATCGCTGCGCAGCACGGGCCAGAGCTTGCCGCCAATGTCGCCGAGCAGGTTCTGCACTCACCAATCCGACACCACAGCGAGCATCAACGTATGTCGTTGCCGGCGCGGATCGGCGCCCGCCATCCAAAGCTTGTAAGCATCATCGAGCGAATGGAAGAGAATTTGGAAGAGCCGCTAAGCCCCAGCGTTCTTGCAAAACAAGCCGGCCTGTC
>JAJFHB010000254.1 GCA_021775795.1 Hyphomicrobiales bacterium
CTTGATGCGGAGATGATCCAGATGATGGGGGCGTTGTCGCCGCGCATCGATTTTTCCGACACGGAAGAAGCGCTTGAAGCTATCGCTGCCGTTGGTCCCGGAGGCCACTTCCTCGGCTCGCCGCATACGATGTCGCGCTACGAAACGGCCTTCCATTCACCGATGATTTCAGATTGGCGCCCGTATGAATTCTGGGAAAGCTCTGGAGCTCCCGACACCGCTCAAAGGGCAAATGCCAAGTGGAAGGAAATGCTGGCGGGTTATCAGCCTCCCCCCATGGATGAAGGTATAAAAGAAGCGCTCGAGGCCTACGTCGTGCAACGCACCGAAGAGATTGGGGATGGCGAAGTCTGAACGTCAGAACGACACGTCTACCGCTGGTGCCACCCGGTTCCGCACCTTGTTCTCTCCGATTACCATTCGCGGGCGGACTTTCCGCAACCGATTGATGAGCACATCGCATGCCCCCGGTTATGCCGAGAACGGCAAACCGGGTGAGCGTTATCAGGCCTATCACGTAGAAAAAGCCAGGGGCGGCATCGGCCTGACGATGTTTGGAGGTTCATCCAATGTGGCCCGCGACAGCGGTTCGATCTATGGACAGATCTATGTTGGCGATGACGCGATTGTGCCTGTATTCCGGCAATTTTCCGCTCGCGTGCACGAACACGGCGCCGGGCTCATGTGCCAAATCACGCATATGGGCCGGCGAACATCGTGGGACAGTGGTGAATGGTTCGCAACCATGGGCCCAAGTGCAATCCGCGATCCGGCCCATCATTCGGTGCCGCGCGAAATGTCGGCAGGCGACATCAATCGGGTCATCGGAAATTTCGCAGATGCGGCCCGGCGCTGTCGTGATGGCGGGCTTGATGGTTGCGAAATCCTCGCGACCACGCACCTGCTCGGGCAATTTTTATCTCCCCTTTCCAATCAGCGTAACGATGATTACGGCGGCGCCTTGGAAAACCGCGCCCGGTTTCTGAGCGAGGTCATGGAGGCGGTACGCAGTGCTGTTGGAGATGAGTTCATTGTCGGCGTTCGCTTCGCTGCTGACGAAAGCAACGAAGGCGGCATGCCCTTGCACGAAGGGCTTGAAGTGGCCCGCCTCATCGGTGCCCATGGGTCCATGGATTTCCTCAACGTCAACGGCGCCTACGGCGGCACGACGCACGGTCTTTCAGAAACAATGCCGGGCATGGCTGCAAAGAGTGCGCCCTATATCGAGATGGCTCGGCAGGTCCGCACCGTAAGCGGTCTGCCCGTGTTTCAGGCTTCGCGACTGTCTGATCCCGCCACAGCGGAGTGGGCGATTGAAAATGGTTACGTGGACATGGCCGGCATGACCCGACCCCACATTTCGGATCCACACATTGCCAGCAAGCTTCTTCGTGGCGATGAAGCGCGTATTCGGCCTTGTGTCGGTGCGGGTTATTGCCTGGACCGCATATACGGCGGACGCGAAGCATTTTGCGTCCAGAATGTTTCGAGCGGCCGGGAAATGATGCTGCCGCATGAAATCACCCGCGCCAAAGAATTCCTCACAATCTCGGTCATTGGCGGAGGGCCCGCAGGCATGGAGGCAGCACGGGTCTGCGCCGAGCGTGGACACACAGTGACACTGCACGAGGCAGGCCCGCGGCTTGGTGGGCAAATCCTGCTTGCGGCACGGGCCGGCTGGCGCAAGGACATGATCGGTATCGCTGACTGGCTGGCATCCGAGATCGACCATCTCGGAGTTGAGGTCAGGCTCAACGCCTGGGTGGACGGGCCTGAACTCCTGCACGACAAGCCAGACATTGTGCTTGTGGCAACAGGCGGTGTGCCCGATACATCCCTGCCCGAAGGCGGCGATGATCTCATCGTCACCACATGGGATATCCTGTCGGGCAACGTGCAGGTTGCAGAAGACATTCTCATCTACGATGAAACCGGTGGCCATGGGGCGGTTTCTACCGCCGATTGGCTCTCTAGCGACGGTGCCCGGATCGAACTCGTGACGCCGGACCGGCAGGTAGGCCGTGCCCTGGGCGGGCAGAATTACCCTGTATATCTGCGAAATCTCTATGCAACCGGTGCAAGGATGACGCCCGATCACCGGCTGCTGTCCGTTCGGCGGGATGGCAACAGCCTGGTTGCTACCTTCTGGAATGAGTACGCGCGGGCGCGTGTCGAGCGGCGGGCGCCGCAAATCATTGTCGACCGCGGCACCCTACCCGCTGATTCGCCTTTTCATGCGCTCAAAGCCGATGCCCGCAACTATGGCGATCTGAATTCGGAGGCACTTGCGGAACTTCAACCGCAGCCGGATACTGCAAATCCCTCCGGCAGCTACATGCTCTTTCGGATCGGGGATGTGGTCGCCTCGCGCGACATTCATGCAGCGCTTCTGGACGCCAACCGATTGTGCCGTGTGTTTTGATCAAGCAGGGGAATTGAGCCTATGAAAATCGCTGACATTCGCGCCACGCCGGTGAACATACCCTTTGTCGCTCCTTATGTTTTCTCTCATGGTTCCATCGCGTCGCTGACAAAGACCATTGTCGAGGTTGATACGGATGATGGTGTTACGGGCCTGGGCGAAGTGGCGGATGGCGACCGAGCGGCAGACGTTCTCGCCTTCAGAGAGCGGCTTCTCGGCGTCGACATTCGCGAGATCACAACGGCCGAGCGGCGCTGCCTTCCCGGTGTTCGCTCAACACCGTGGATCAACATCACAGCCCTAAAGCGCGCCTTTGGCGGCATCGAAATGGCGATGTGGGATGCCCGTGCGCGCCAGGAAAATGTGCCCCTTTACACCCTCCTGGGTGGCGCCGTGCGCAGCGAGATCGGGCTGACGGAGTATTTCTCATACCGGATGCCCGGCAGTGATCACCGCGGGGAACTGACCCCGCTTGATGTCGCACGATACTGCGGACGCATGGTGGAAGAGTTCAATTCAGACACTTTCGAAGGCAAGGTCGGTTCCGTCTCCCTTGACGAGGAAGTGGAGATGGTGCGCGAAATCCGTGCAGCCATAGGTGACCGCAAGCTGCAGCTTGATGCAAATGGCGCCTGGACTGTGCCGACGGCACGTCATGCCATGAAGCGTTTTGATGCCTACAATATCCACTATTACGAAGACCCCGCTGAAACCTACGAAGAGATGGCGCAACTGCGCCACTTCACGCAGGCTTCCTTCTCAACCCATGTGATTGACCTCGAAAAGGTGGTTCGGCTGCGGGCGCCAGACACAATCGTCACAAATCTCGTCGAACTCGGCGGCATAAGACGCACGGTCGAGTTCATCAGAGCCTGTGAAAACTTTGATATCGGCTTTCGTTTTCATTCAGGTGAAACGAGCGTAGCCAGCGCCGCCTACTTGCAAGTCTCAGCCGCCATGGAGCATATCCGCGAACCCAGTCAGACCCTGTTCCGCTGGTATGGCGATGATGTCGTCAACGAGGGTACGTTCAAACCGATGAACGGCGTCGTCCCGGTGCCGGATGGTCCGGGTCTCGGCGTCACGCTCGACGCCAAGGCCCTGAAACGCTGTCACGAACGCTACCTCAGCGAGGGTCTGTTTCCGCAAGGCAAGGGCGGGCGACCGTTCCGGGATCATTTCACCCGAAGCTGAACAGAGCATTTCACGTTGATATGGAACGCGCAGGCGGTGCACTAATCCAGAAATCGCTCTATCAGTTGCGCCACATAGGCCGGCTCTTGATGATGGGGGCCGTGTCCTGCGTTGGGTAGCAGGGCAAGACTTGCATTTTGAATTTGAGAGAACATGACCGTTTGAGCGGCAACGGTGAAGAACGCGTCTCTGTCGCCATCGACAATCAGCACCGGCTGCATAATTTCGCCCATACGATTGAAATAGCCATTGCCGGGATCAAACCACCAGCGCTGTATTGCTGTGGTTTGCGTCTGGATTTCTGCCGCGCCGGTGACCGGCTCGTCTGAGCGCCGCGCCGCATCGATACGCGCAAAAGAAGCTTCCGCCCGTTCCAGGCTTCCGGCATCGTCAGCAAAGAACAGGAGCGCCCGGTCTTCGTCAGAGTAGGTCGTAGTCCCGTCTTCACGGTTGCCTTTCATCGCCACTTCGAACACGGCCGGCTTGGGTCCAGGAGTTGCTGACGATGCTGCCGGACCGGTGCCGATCAAAACTGCTCTACGCACCAGATCGGGCGCATCCATTAGCATGGCCTGCACCACAAATCCGCCCATCGACCAGCCGAGAATGTCGACCTCATCAAAACCCATCGCCTGGGCAAAAACCACGGTATCGGCCGCCATGCCGCCGATCGTTGTGGGCATTGTTCCATTAGATGACGAAACGCCGGACTGATTGAAAATGATGACATGGCGCGTCGCTGCAAGTGCATCCAGGAAGGCCGGGTCCCAGTCGTCCATATTGGCCCTGAAACGGCTGATGCAAATCAGAGGAACACCGCCTTTGGACCCGAGACTGCGGTAGGCATAGCGCGTCTCCCCAAGAGTGACGTACTCCGTGGCAACAGAGGCTGCGGTTTCACCAGCTGTGGCCTGTGAGGTGGGCATCGCGACAGCAACCCCCAGGGCGACCCCCAGAGCCAGCACGAAATTCAACACCGTTCTCATCACCGCAAGTCTCCTGACCAACATTTCTGTATTTCTGTTGCCACACCGCAGTCACAGCGGCTGAATTGCACAGAACTTACGTTTCTGTTTTGGGCGGGAAAATGTCAATCAAGAAAGCGTTCCGGGGCCTGACGCAACAACGCCGATGCTTCGCGAACCAGCATTTCCACGATGTCAGCTGCGGGCTCGATGCTGTTGATAAGGTCCAGAGCTTCGCCAGCGATCAGGACGCGGGTTGAGAAATCGTCCGGGTCTGATTTCATGTAGCGATCACGCTGGGTCGCGACATCGCCTTTCAAGCCTTCAATGTCATCGTGCCACTCTTTCGCGAAATCATTTGCAATGACCCGTCCTGTAAACTCCCACGGCCAATCCACATTGCGAGCAACATCAAAGACTTTTGATCTGATCGTCTGGTCGCCCTTGTTGGCCACGAGGCCTGCCTTGGCGACGGCACTGCCCACAGCTTCTTCGCTCGCCCACAGCCGTGTGCCGAGCATGACACCATCTCCTCCCAGCATGAGTGCAGCTGCAAGCCCGCGGCCATCAGCAATTCCGCCTGCTCCAAGGATGATCTGTTCCGGACCGGCAAGATCGCGCACTGCCGGGAGCAATGCGGTGAGGCCCCGGTCCATGCCATGACCTCCGCCCTCCTGACCCTGCACCACGATAACGTCTGTTTTTGCCGCCAGCGCCTGCTCGGCCTGGGACAGTTTTTGCACCTGCCAGATTGACGGGACA
>JAJFHB010000255.1 GCA_021775795.1 Hyphomicrobiales bacterium
AAGGAATGGATGGCGTTCATGGCTCCGGCTCTTACGTCCAGAGGTGTGACGATGGTCTCTCTGGGATACAGGTTGGCACCAGGAAACATTTATCCTGCGGGTCTGCAGGACTGCATGGCCGGCGTTGCGTGTGCTCACGGCAAAGTGGCGCAATTCGGCGGTGATCCCGCACGACTCTTCGTTGGCGGCCATTCCGCCGGCGGGCATTATGCATCTCTGATGGCGTTGATGACCGACTGGCAGTCAGGCCACGGACTGCCCGCAGACGTCTTGAAAGGGGCCTTGCCCATTTCCGGGACTTTTTTGTTTGGTGCAGAGTCTGGCCTTTCCATGCGCCCGCGTTTTCTCGGCCCCGAAGCAAACGGCGCCGAAGAAGCGGCCTCTCCGATGCGCTACATTCGCGGTTCCGCGCCACCATTTTTCGTTTCCTGGGGTGATCGTGACTTCCCCCACCTGGCAGAGCAGTCACGTCAGTTTGCTGGCAGGCTGCAGCAGGAAAATGTTGCCGTGGAACAACTGGAGCTTGAAGATTGCGACCATCTGGGAGCGAGCTATGCTTCCGGAGAGATGGACGGTGCATGGGTCAGGGCGGCAGTGGAGTTTATGACTGCGCATGTTTGACATGCGTTCAATGGGGCAGAATTGAACAACAACGGGCCTGAAGGCCGATAATCAAGGGAGATCGATAATGAAACGCTTACTTGCAGGGTTGACTGCACTTGCACTCGGCATGGCGTCGTTTGCAGCGCAGGCGGCCGAACCGGTGCGCATCGGTTACTCGATTGCAAAAACCGGACTGTTTTCGCAAGCCGCTCCATCACAGATCACGGCATATGAGCTGTGGGCTGCCCAGGTAAACGCCGAAGGCGGTCTGGATGTTGGCGGCGAACAGCGCATGGTTGAACTCATCTGGTATGATGATGAATCGGACCCGGCAAAGTCAGCTCAGATCTATGAAAAGCTCATATCTGACGATGGCGTCGACCTTCTTCTCGCGCCATGGGGTACGCCACACCATCTGAATGTTGCAGGCGTTGTGGAGAGCCACGGTTTTCCTATGGTCGGCAATACGGCGGCATCTGTTGCAGTTCGTGAAGTCGCGCCCGGCAACATCTGGTTTCCAACGTCTGCCATCCCCGACAAGATCGGCGCGAGCCTTGCCGAACTGGCCAAGTCTGTGGATGTAGGCTCTGTTGCCATCATTGCGAATGTTCTGCCCCTGGCTCAGGAAATCCTGCCATTCCTGCTTGCAGGGCTTGAAGCTCAGGGCATCGAGGTGAAAGTCAACGAGAACTATCCTCCCGACATCACCGACATGACCGCCATGTTGACCCGTATCAAGGAATCAGGGGCTGACGGTGTCATCGCCTTGTCCTATCCATCAGATTCTTTCCTTTACATGGGGCAGGCCAAGGAACTTGGCATCGACCAGTCATTCCAGTTTCTGCTTGTTGGTCCAACCATTGCAGCGTTTCAGGGTGCCTTCGGTGAAGTGGCTGACGGCATAGTGGCGCTTGGACACTGGAGCCCGCATCAGGAAGCCTGGCCCCGGGCCCAGCCTTTCTTTGATGCTTATGTTGAGGCCTATGGTATGGCGCCGGATTACCTCGACACAGCACTCGCCTACATGTCTTGCGAAATACTTCAACAGGCTGTGGCCGTTGCCGGTCTGGATCACGACAAGCTGCGTGAGACCATTTCATCAACGACATTTGACACGATCAATGGCCCAGTACGCTTTGAAGGTGTTGAGAACGTCGTTACACCAAGCGCTTTCCTGCAGTTGCAGGGCGGCGAGATGCATCTGATCTGGCCTGAAGAAATCGCCACCTCACAATTTCAGGGTCGGTGACGCTTTAGCCTGAATGACACGATGAGGGGGCCGGCGCAGAGAGTTCAGCGCCGGCCTTCTTGAATATCAAGCCGGGAAGTGACGGGGGGACAGACAGCTGGATATCTTGTTCTCACCGCAGTTGCTTTTTTCAGCCCTCGTGCTCGGCGCGCTCTATAGCCTTGTCGCTCTTGGCCTGAACCTCGTTTACGGGACCATGCGGCTCCTCAATATTGCTCATGGCGATCTCGTCATGATCGGCGCCTATGCAGCCTTCTGGATGTTCACCCTGACCGGGCTTTCCCCTCTCATCGGACTGCCGCTTATCGCAGGCCTTACAGCCCTGATTGGGGTGGCTCTGTATGCGGGGTTGTTTCGAGCACAACTTTCTGGAAGCCAGCCGGTTGGCCGTATTGAAGCCAATTCACTGCTGTTGTTTTTCGGTGTATCCGTGATCCTGCAAAATGTCGTGGCATTGATGTTCACGGCGTCTCCACGTGCTTATCAACATCTCGATGATGTTTATCACCTTGCTGGCGTGGCCATGACCGGCAACAGAATTGCCGCCCTGCTCGTGGCAGTGTCTGTGCTCATTGGTGTGCTGGTCTTCCTGAAATACACATTCTATGGGCTTGCCATTTCCGCACTCATTCAGAGTCGGGAAGCAGCACAGATCGTCGGCATTGACGTTTCGCGCGTGCAGATTGTCAGCTTTGCTCTGGGCTTTGGTGTTGCCGGTATTGCGGGCGGGCTGATCAGCATGGCTGAACAGATATCGCCCTTCATGGGATTTCCTTTCACTATCGCAGCGTTTGTCGTGATCATCCTCGGCGGTCTCGGAAACCTTGCGGGCGGTGTTATTGCTGGGTTTCTGCTCGGCTTCATTGAGATTTATGCTGTTGCCCTGACTTCTGCGAGTTACCGCTCAATCCTGCTCTACGGCATCTTTGTCGCCATCCTGCTGGTGCGGCCGCAAGGTCTGATAGGCAAGCAGAGGCGCACATGAAGGCAGCGTTTCAAAGTTGGGGATTCTTTGCCGTTCTGGGTGTGCTCGTGGCTGTTGGCCTGGCGACACCACAGGTGTTTGGTGCCTATTGGACTCTGGTTGCGCTCAACCTGGCCATGTGGATTGCCATGACCCAAAGCTGGTCATTGTTTTCCGGATTGACCGGTTACATCTCACTGGGTCACGTCGTTTTTTACGGTATCGGC
>JAJFHB010000256.1 GCA_021775795.1 Hyphomicrobiales bacterium
GTATTGCCCGGCAGGAGCCCGGCACGGACAGACGGCCTCACCTCGTAGCTACCAATTTGCTGGCGCCCGGTTAGTGTTCGCTGTTTCAGGCCATAGGCGTGAGCTGCAACCCGGTTTGCCGATGCTTTCAACATCTTCAACTCGCGTACAGCCGAAAGACTGACCAGACCTGCCTCACGCAGCAAAATTTCGGCGCGGGCTATTGATGCACGCACTTCGTTGGCGTGAGCAAAGCAGGCACGAAACTGCCGGCGCAAAAGCCAGTGTGCGAGCAGGTGACGTGCCTTTCCGACACTGCCGATGGTTACTTCCCAGGCATTCGATAAGCTTTGTGTCATGGCATTCTCATTAATTGAACAACGTTCAGAATAATTCATATAGGGTAATTTTGATCAACGTTCAATTGAAAAACCAAAACGCCTGCCTGAAATGAACACCGCAAGAAACGGAATGTGCCGGTGCCGGCAGCACCGTAGTGTTCACTGGCAACACAAGGAAACATCGAATGCCACACGACCTGGAACAACACATTGCCGGACTAGACTGGAGCGACATTGCCACGCGCCTGGATGAGACCGGCTTTGCTGTCATCCCCTCCCTCCTGTCGGCTGTTCAGTGCACGTCACTGGCGGCATTGTATGAGCAGGAGGCCGGGTTCCGCAGTCGCGTGGTCATGGCGCGGCACGGCTTTGGAAAGGGAGAATACAGATATTTCTCATACCCCCTGCCGCAACTGGTTTCAAAACTGCGCACAATTGCCTATCCCCACCTTGCGCCGATTGCCAACAAGTGGGCTGAAACACATAAACAATCTGTTCGTTATCCCCTCACGCTGGAGGAAATGACCCGGCGCTGCCACGACGCCGGACAGACGCGACCCACACCACTTCTCCTGCGCTATCAGGCAGAGGATTACAATTGTCTGCACCAGGACCTTTACGGCGAGCACCTGTTTCCTCTTCAGCTGGCAGTTTTGCTCAATGAACCGGGATTGGATTTTGAAGGCGGCGAGTTCATTCTCACCGAGCAGCGCCCGCGTATGCAATCGCGGGCTTCAGTTGTGCCCCTCACCCGAGGTGACGCGGTGGTCTTTGCCGTCAATGATCGGCCCAGGCAGGGCACACGCGGGTCCTACCGGGTAAAAATGCGCCACGGCGTCTCAACCATCCGCTCCGGACAGCGCCATGCCCTCGGCATCATCTTCCACGATGCCGCCTAGATCATTTCGTGCTCATATGGAAGTGCTCTGTTTCTCGAAAACAGGTGCCTCAGGCTATCCTGTTTCCGGCACGCCCGATGACTTTCCGCACCTGGCTTATCATCCCAAGGCCATGCTCATAGCCAATATCGATAGCCTGATCGAAGGCCTTCCAGTCCCTGATTTCAATATCACCGAGCGGTGGTGCCATAACCAGATCCGCATTCACTGCATTGCGCCGGTCCTGCTCTTCACTGGAAATGGTTGCCGCCCGAAACAAAATGCTGACGATGGGCGGCCGCAAGAGGCGCGAGTACCAGGAGCCCCGAAGCGCCTCTTCAATCATCTCCGGGCCAACTGCCCTGTCCTGCGCCACATCAACCGCCAGAATGCGGCCCCGGTGCATGTTGCGCATCACATCAACCGGCAGATTGTTCGTTGCCGCCCCATCCACCAGCACGCCTTCTTCGTGTAAATACGGCGGCAAAATGCCGGGAAGGGCAATGCTCGCCCGCAGGGCATCGCGCACCCTGCCGCGCCGATGCACATGTACACCGCCAGTTGTCAGGTTTGACGAAACGCAGAAATAGGGACGCCACAAATCGCCAATTCTCCGTTCACCGAAATTGTCCCGCAGTTTTCGCTCCACATGAAGACCCTTCACCATCCCGATCACGGGTATTGTCAGGTCGCGTAGCGGACTACTGCGCACAAACGCATCACGCAGGCGCTCTGTCGTCTCGTCGATAGACCAGCCAACGGCAAGGCCAGCGCCAATCAGTCCACCCATGCTGGTGCCGCCGATAAAGTCAAAATCGATACCCGCCTCACGCAGCGCCCGAACAACGCCAATCTGAGCAAAAGCCCGGGCGCCGCCGCCGGAAAGAACCAGTCCCAAAGCATCACCGGTGACCACCCGCGACAGTCGGGCCCAGTCTTCATCGCGCCCTCGCCGCACGTGAAAATGTCGGTTGGCCCCAACATGCACACTCCAATCGTCGGTACCGCGCGGTGTCTGTGCCTCATCATCCTGAAGCAAAACCAGATCCAGCAACTGGTGGGCAGAGCGTTGCCGTAGCAACTCTTCGGGCAGATTTACCTCCGGTGTGCCTGTGCCATCTGCAACGACAAGAATGCGGTCAGCCTGGCGAGCGCATAGCCTTGTCCAACCACTGTCGTCCGCCGTGCCGATCAGAAATACAAGGTCATGCTGGGCTTCCTGCTCGCCAAACCAGCGGTTGGACTGCTCCATGCCTTCACGGCCGACACATTTGACCCTTAGCCCCCGGGCCCTCATCTGCGCTTCAAGTTTGTTGGCAACCAGATCGCAATGCTGCTGATCGTGTGCTGCAAGAATTGCGACAGCCTTGGGTTCGATCTTCGCGTGGATTGAGGATGACAGCCGGCGCAACCGGTAAACCAAAATGCGTGTCAGGCCGGAAACAAACTCCGGTTCACTTTTCAAAAGATGATGGAACTGCGTCTTTGAGAGCCGAAGCAGTTCCGTATCGCGGATCGCCTTGACGGTTGCAGAGCGGTTTTCACCGGAGAGCAGCGCCATCTCGCCCACGGCTTCACCGGTCCCGATCAACGCCAGCAGCCGCTCTTCATTTGCACCACCGCGCACATAGACGCCCATGGACCCGGACGTCACTACATAGAGTGCATCGCCGGGATCACCTTCACGAAAAAGGGTTTGCCCCGCCGGCACGGCAATCAGCGACGTAACCCGCTCAAGCACCTCGCGGGCATCACCGCCAAGGGAGTTCAGAAGGTTCAGTGCGTTTGGCACTTTCCGCATGGTGATCCACTATTGCAATCTGTTTGCACACAAAGATGATGCGGGAGACCCGGACTGGATCAATCGAACCCGTGCCAGGATACAAACTTCGCGCTTATCCGTGATAAACACAACGGGCAAGCTTCACGGGACAGTGATCAGTACAGACCCTTTCGCACACGTTCAGCTATTGAGTGTGCGCGGGTATCAAGGCATCGTTGCCCCGATTAACAGAGATTTATCAACACTTGGAGGGGATGCCTTGGCGGCTGGAGACTTTCATCGCAACTCAGTGGAGCGCTTGCGCAATCTGCGTGACAAGGGAGCTTTCTTCGAAGCTGCCGAGCTTGCAGAGCGCCTCCTGAAGAACGACGATGGCTCAGGTCCCGGCGATGACCTGCGCGAAGAGGTCACCTACCTGCACATTATTTGCGTTGCAAGTTCGGGCTCGCTGGCAAAAGCCCAGGAACTGTATGATCTCTACAACATTGAAGGCCGCCGCAGCGCAAAGGCGCGCGGCCTTGGCGCCCGCCTCGCAAAGGCCCAGGCACTCATCGCCACTGGACCCAGCAGGGCCAGCAAACTCCGCGCCGCAGCGCAATCGTTTGAAACATCCTACTTTCGCATTCGCGGACGTATTGGTGGTGTCAACACGACGGGCACTTCATCGGCAGATTCCGTTTGGACCGCCTATCAGATGGGAAATGCCGCCACGCTTCATTTTCTGGCCGGCGACCACGAAAGCGCCACTGAATGGGCAACGGGCGCACTCGAAGCGGCCAGCAGGTCAAACCCTGAAGACGAGCGGGAAGGGTTTTTCCGCAACGTTATCGCAGCCGAAGCCTCGCTGATCATCGGTGACACCGATGAGGCCCTCAGGCATCTCGATCTGGTCAGCAAGACCGGACCGGATCTTTATGCACACCGGGCCCGCCGTTATGCCCAGATGACGCAGGTTTGCAATGCCCTGGGCATCAGTCCAGACATTCTGAACGGCCTCAAGGTTCCCGACGTCATCTACTACGCCGGTCACATCATTTCACCACCCAGCACCGGCGGTCGTTTTCCCGCCGAACATGAAGAAGAAGTTCGCGAGGACATCCATCAGTATCTTTCCAGCGAGGGCATCGGCATCGCATTTGGGTCTCTTGCCGCGGGCGCGGACATCCTTTTTGCGGAAGCCGCTATCGATCTCGGTATTGATCTGCATGTGATCCTTCCATTTGACGAGCATGAGTTTCTCGAGACGTCGGTTCGCCCCTCCGGCGGTGACTGGGAGGCGCGGTTTCAACGCTGTCTCAGATGGTGCCGCGAGCGTCAGAGTTCAGGCGGCACTTCACTTGGCTTTGCCACTCAGGGGGGCTTTTTTGGAGACGGTGAACTCTTTACCTACGGCTCACGCTATGCCCTGGGCCTGGCCATGCTGCGCGCCCGCAACCTCAACGCCAGCATTCGCATGGTCGCTGCTTATGACGGTAATCAGGGCAGTGGCATCGGCACCTACGGCAGCATTAAACTGTGCGAGCGGCAGAGCATTCGCTGGGATCACATAAACATTGCCGGCGGTAGCGGCACCAGACCCGAAGCGCCGTGGCGGGACCCGGCACCCTCCATTCCAAGGCGAAGGCCGCTGGCGGTTCTGTTTGGTGATGTTGAGAACTACAGTGAATTGCGCGAAGAGGAAGTCCCGATCTTTCATGAGCAGTGTCTGAAAGGTCTCTTGGGGATCCTGGAGAAATACTCTGACCAGATTCTCGATCGCAATTCCTGGGGTGACAGCATTTTCCTGGTGATGGAGGACGCCATCTCGGCAATTCACTGTGCACTGGAAATCCAGAACTATTTCAGCGAGCTCGACTTCCGGGCTCTAGGGTTGTCGCGCTCACTTGCTTTGCGGCTTGGTTGTCACTTCGGTCCTGTGTTCCACGGCGAAGACTACGTGCGCGGACAAAAAACATTCTACGGATCACATGTCATGCGCGCAGCGCGCATTGAGCCGATCACCCCGCCGGGGGATGTTTATGTTACAGAGCCCATGGCCGCTGCCCTCGCCCTGGAGCCTGACAGCCCAATCGTCTGCGATTACGTCGGCCTTGTGCCGTTGCCGAAAAACGCGGGCGAGCTGCGTCTCTACCTCGCAAGAACGACGGAGTAGATCATTCCCGATCTGCTGTTTCAGAACGGCACAACTGTCGGTCTGCATTACAAATTTGCGACAGCCCATCACAGAAGTCGCACAGTGTCGCCAAAAGCATTTCCTGTAAATAATTGAATTTAAAAGACTTCTTTCGCAGATACGTCTTTGGCCCGTCACTTGCTCAATCATTCATTAACGCATTCGCAAAAGCCGCTCATCGATCACGTGGGGCGACAGATAGCCTGTCTCGTGATCGACATCGCAGCTCTCGGCAGGCGGTACGAAATGGAAGTGGAGGACAGCGGGAAATGTCTGTTTACATGACACACGAGGCGGGTAACGCCTACGCAACCGAAATAATAACTGAAGATCCTGGCAGCAGGCCGGTGATTTTCCTGTCCTGCTTTTTTGTCTGCTACATCGCTGCAGCGCTTGTTACGCAGGTGTACAGCGGCATTCACCCGACTCTCGATCACAGCCCGCTTGACTACTTTACCGGTGGAGCCTTGTGGGTACTGAGCGCCATTTGCCTCCTGAACGCCATGAGCAATACCCGCAAGTTCTTGCGGCTGATGTTCTGGCTCGGGGGTAGTGCTGCACTTTCCCTGCTCGCGATTGACGAATTCATCGGCATGCACGAAGCGACCGAAAGTGTCGTCGGCGATGACGATCACATCAAGGTGGTCATGTGGGCTGCGACACCTCTCGCACTCTTCCTCATTCATCGCGTGC
>JAJFHB010000257.1 GCA_021775795.1 Hyphomicrobiales bacterium
ATACATAGCCCGCATCGACACCCGATGACGTCTTCAAAGGCCATGGCTCCGTTACTGCAGGCATCGGATGTCCCGCAATCTCAATCGGCCGGGCTTGCCGGGAGGGCTGCTCTTTGCCCTGCAGGGCTTTGCGGCCCAGACAGCCGGTATCAACGTCTAGATGACAATACTTTCCAAGTCCGGCTTCGAAGGGAGTGTGATCAAGGGTAATGTCACTGCCATAGGACATGAGACCGCCTTCGATCCTCTCGATGGTATTGGGACAGCCGGCATATACATCCAGGTCCCTGCCCGCTTCAAACAATGTGTCCCACAAGGCTTCGCCCAGTTCAGCCCCGTCGAGGTAGATTTCAAAGCCACCCTGCAGCGACCAACCCGAACGGGCAATAATCATGTCCCGTCCCTGAAACGTAATTGTCTTGTGGCGGAAGAAACGGGTATCGACGATGTCCTGGCCAAACACCCGCCGAACAAGTTCATCGGCCTTTGGCCCCTGGATGCCCAGCGGTGAAATATCAGGTTCAAATACCTTCACATTCAGTCCAAAGCCGTTCGCTAAGCCTTTGTAATAGTAGATCATGTCCGTGTCAGACAGAGACACCCAATAGCGGTCATCCGCGAGCTTGTTGAGAACCGGATCATTGAGAACGCCGCCATTCTCATCGACCATTGGGATGTAAAAACACTGGTCGTCTTTCATCCGCGAGAGATCACGCGGCGTTGTCATCTGGACCAGACGCCTTGCGTCGGGCCCAACAACTTCAACCTGCCGCTCGCAGGAAACATCCCAAATCTGAACAGCTGACTTCAGATGCGCATAGTCTTCCTCAAGCGTGCGGAACACTGTGGGCAGCAGCATGTGATTGTAAACGGTGAAAGCCTTCACACCGGCCGCCTCGACCCGGTTGGAAAACGGTGTGCGGCGAAGACGAATAGAACGGCTCAGAGCTGGTTGCGACATGAATCTGATATCCCTCAAATCAGACGGGCTGAACTATCAAGTGACGGCGAAACTGCTGTCATTACGATGAATGCACAAACGAGATATTTTGTGTATTCTCATTAGTCAAACTTATGCATAGCTTCTGGTACCGCGAATGCCCGGCGATCCCCTGCCTCCATTGAACTGGTTACGAGCTTTTGAGGCGTCTGCACGGCTTCTTTCCTTCACCGCCGCAGCACGTGAGCTGAACATGACGCAGTCCGCGGTTTCACAGCAAATCAAGTCTTTGGAAAATTATCTCGGGCGCCCGCTGTTCGTTCGCCGCACTCGAGCCCTGCAGATCACCGAAACCGGCCTCAACTACCTGCCAACCGTGCAGGAGTCGTTTGCAACTCTCACTGCAGGCACACGGGCGCTGACAGGCGGCGGCAAAGGACGTTCCCTGACAATTCAGAGCAACCTTTCTTTTGCCGCGTTCTGGCTGGCACCAAGGCTGCCGCAACTGATGGATATGCACCCCTGGATGACACTGAACATTGTCCCGACCTTATGGGACACAGAACACACCCGGTCTGCAGCCGATGTTGAAATCCGGCTGGGCCGTGCTCTTGAAGGAGAAAATGGCCATCTTCTGACAAACGACATGGGCTTTCCCGTATGCAACCCTGACGTCGCTTCTCGCAATCCTGATTGGCGCGAGACGCCCCTGTTTGACTGCAGTGGCATGCTGACAAACTGGGAAAGCTGGGCAAACAAAATCGGCGAGCGTCTGCCGGCAGCGCAAACGGTCAACACATCAACGACTTACGTCATTTCCCTCGCCGCCGCCCAGGCTGGCGCCGGCATGGCGATGGCCCACGAGACAATAGCCAATGACTTGCTGGAAAGCGGCAAACTGGTGCGACCCTACGCAGAATCTGTACCGATGCTCCAGGCCTATTACCTCATGACACCGCCCCGCCATGTTGAAACACCGGCAAGCCGTGCATTTTCAGATTGGCTGCTGGAGGCTTTCAATGGCTGACATCGAAACTGCCTAATCAGCACATTCCGTCACAAGAACAAGAGGGCGAAACTCCGCCCCGCTGGCCCGGTGCGATCCCCACGTATCAAGTGCTGCCAGGCCCGCCGCTCCAGAGGGAGTGGTTGGCATGCCGTTCCCTGTCAGATAAGCCGTGGCCGCCTGTGCAGCCTCATCGCTCACGGTTGCGAAAGTGACATCGCAAAGCGCAAGCGCCTCATGGGCAATGAGCGAAGGTTCCTTGCAATCGAGCCTGCCCATATTTGACACCGGTCCGTCCGCGCGGACCGGCTTTTCAGCTTCACTGCTGGCCTGAAGGCACGGAGCTGCATCCGGTTCAACAATGATGATTTCAGGCTGCACGCTCCAGTTTTTCCGGATCATATGCGCAATTGCCGCTGCAAGACCGCCAACGCCTGCCTGCAGGAATACATGTGTTGGCCACTCCCCCTTGCGCTCAAACTCAACGCGCATTTCCTCGGCAATGACAGTATAGCCTTCCATGACCAGTGAAGGCCGGTGAATGTATCCAGGCCACGACCCGTCAGCCAGCAGGATGGCGCCGGTGCGCTCAGCATCTTCGTTGGCAGCCGTAATACTCTCATCATAGACGTTGCCTGAGCGCACAACATCAGCCTGCTTATCGCGAAGACGCTGCTCAAAGCTCAAAGGCACGGTTTCGGCAAGGTGAATGCGGGAATGAGACCCGAATATCCGCGCGCCGGCCGCCACCGCCATACCGTGATTACCCGCACTGGCGCAAACAAACGTCAGCGTGTCCGCGAAAGCTTTCACCCGCTCGCTCGTGAGTTCCTCCGCCCCAAGTGCGCCGCCGCCATTTTTCTCCCAGCCTTCAGCAATAAGCTGCGCCACGGCATAGACGCCGCCGAGCGCCTTGAAGGCCCCAAGCCCCATCCGGCGCGTCTCATCTTTGACCAGCACATCCACACCGCCAGCGGACTTCATAGTGATAAGCGGACTGGCCTCGTAAGCCGGGCAGGCTTTCAACATCTCCAGTGGTCGTTGGGGATCAGGATCGAACATTTGGGGACCTTATCTGTGGGATTTTTGCAATCGGATTGAAGTCGTTCACGAGCCAATGCTTTGGACGATCCCGACAATGACGCCTACCAGGAAAAACACACCCATGGCCACCAGTATGACCCTGAGTATCTGCTTTCCGATGGTCTTTCGCGGTTGCTGTTGCGCTGGCACATCGGAAGCCGCCGTCACACCAGCCTGCTCTTGCGAGGGCATCACGCCAGGGGATGCTTCTGTGGAACCGTCTATGCCCACTTCCCGCGACCGCGCGTTTTTCAACGCTATGGCGCGGATCAGGAAGAATATGCCGCCCAGGGCGAGAAGGGCCGGGAACCCGGTAAAAACCGACAGCAACAGCATGCCGAAAGCCGCGTCCACAACGCCTTGCGCCAGAGAAGAGGTGCAATCAATGCCGCCGCCGCTGCCTTGTGCACATTCGCCGAACGTCATCGCTACCACCAAGGCGACGATACTGCTTAGGACCAGCACCAGCGCCAGGTAACAGACGATACGCAGAATGAGAAACAGAACCTTGCCCACTTTTGCCGCCTCCAAAAAACCTCTCGTGCCCGATACCGCGCGATCTTGCAAGTGCCGTCAACATCCTCAAACAGCATACCCGCCGGGAGAAAATGGGCTCGAGCACACTTTCAATCAGGCCAGGACCATGTCTTGCAGGGTAAGAATGCCAGGTGCCTGATTGCTCGCGCATCAGAATTTGCCGTTTTCATTCTTCCACTCGCTGCGCGGCGCAATCTTCTCCGTTGTGTCCCAATGCTCCACCACTTTACCCTTGGCGACACGAAAAAGATCATAGAAGGCAGAGTGGACACCGTCGTTATTGCCTTCGCTGACGCACAGGACAAAATTGCCCTCGGCCAGAATACGGTGGAGACGATGGTAATCGATAAGTCTGCGCCCCTCATCCTTGGCTTCCAGGGCGGATCGTAGAGTTTCTATGCCATCTCCAAGTTGCGGATTGTGTTCGAAGTAGCTGTCCTCATCGACAAAATTCTGCAGCTGGTCAAGCTGCCCATCGATGACGACGATCTCAATGAACTGCTGAACGAGCGCACGGTTGCTTTCGGTCAACTCCAGATCACTTGCTTCGGTCGGTCCGTCCACCATGATGCGGCCGGATTGGTTTGGCCCCAGCCTTGCCTGAATGTTGTCCCAGTGCTCCACCGCCTGGCCGTCTTCAAACCTGAAGACTTCAAAGCCGATCTTGCGGCTCGCGAAATCATACTCCGTATGCCCGAAAACGAAGTCGCCATCTTCAAATGCCCGCACGATGTTCACTCTGGGTGATGTCAGGGAAATTCGTTTGAAGAGCGCCGCCAAGCCCTCGCTGCCTTCCTGCGTCTGTGGATTATGCTGAATGTATTTCGCCTCATTGACCACTGCCACCGGCCCAGGATCCCCAGTCTCAATGCTTTTCAGCAGCGCCCGTATCTGGTCTTTCTTAGCGAGGGCCATAATCTTCACCTTTCATTCTCAAGCACGACCTGCGCATTCATCTGACAGTGGCGGGACACACATGCTCACTCCAACAGATAGTCATCAGCTTCGAAGGTGCGCAGGATTTGCAACAGGGCCATCAACCCGTGCTGCACGTTATCCACTCGGATTTCATTGTTATAGACAGTTGTACGAATGCCTCCGCGAACCTGATCGCGGGCGCTGACATAATACATGTCAATATCGTCCCGAAACTCAAGCTGCATGAGGCTGCGGATGCCTTGAACTATGCCCCGCCGGTAGGCTTCCGCACGCTCAGTGTCCTCCAGGTCCGACGCCACCTTGTAAGCCTGGATCAGTCCTTCAAGATAAACTCCGGTTGAGGACGCATGCGGGGGTCCAAACTGCTGTCGGTCAGGATCATAGAAGCGTCCATCCACGTCAGGATATGCCTCCGGTGCGCTCTGCTGCATGCTCAGGAGCCAATCGTTCATCTCAATGATCTTGTCGCTGAACTCACTGTTCGCCGTCTCCCGCCAGATGTTTGCATATGCCATCGTATGCCAGGGTGTGAAGGCTGGATTGCGATGCGCAAGATGCCACGACCAGTAATGATCGGCGCTATCCTCAATGCGCTGCAACAAAACCGGATCTTTGGTTTCCCGATAGATCGTGGATTGATAGAGCAGGGCTTCACCTGGATAGAAGTTGTCCTGACCGGTTCGATCCGCAGGCTTCAGGAATGTACGAAACGATCCATCACTCTGCCAGAGCACATCAATGCTGCGCCCCAAGGCATCTTCATAAGCCCGTAAAGCTTCTCGTTCCGGATGCTCTGCGATTGCCAGGGCGGCAAGGGCAAGAGCGCCCAGCTTCACCTTGCCGCCGTGCTCGATGAAGCCCAGACCCTCTTCTTCCGAGTAATAATGCGCAAGATTGTAACGGATATTCTGTTCCGCTCTTTGCAACATGATGGGATCATCAAAGTGTCGACCCAGCCGCACGAGGCAAACTGATGCCATCCATTGGCGGATCATATTGGTGGAGATGGATTCCCGGGATCGGCTTGGCCAATAGCGGTAAACCATGCGCCCGTCGTCCTGAAGGTTCGCAGACATCCAGGCGCCCATTCTGCGCGCGAGGTCTGCAACCCCCTGCTCCGTAACCTGCGTCTGATCGACCAGAAGATTGCCGCGAAACAGGCGCTCCACAACTGCTTCACCCTCAACCGAGATCAGGAACTGCGCTGCTTCGAAACGCTGGAATCCGACCTGTGTGGGAATATCGTCTTCAGCGACCCCCTGCTCTTCAGCAAACCGTGCAATCACTTTTTCAAAGGACAGGTTCCCGGCAATCATTTGGGACGGCCCGAAACGAAGCATGGCTTCACCATGGCTCATCTCAATTCCAATGATCCCGCGGTTTACGTTGGAGAAAACGGATGCCTGCTCTTCGCCGGGCACAGGTGAAAAACTGTAGAGAATTGATACTTCGGCAGTATCTGCATCGGAGGTTTGAAGAGC
>JAJFHB010000258.1 GCA_021775795.1 Hyphomicrobiales bacterium
CATGGAAGTGGGGGCAGGGACATTTCACCCGGCAACCACGCTGCGCGCCATCGGGCCGCGACCCTGGAAGGCAGCCTACGTGCAGCCCTCCCGGCGTCCCTCCGATGGCCGCTATGGCGAGAACCCCAATCGGGTGCAGCATTTTTATCAGTTTCAGGTCATCATCAAACCGTCGCCTCCGGACCTGCAGGAGCTTTATCTCAAAAGCCTGGAAGCAATCGGTATTGATGCCGCCAATCACGATATCCGCTTTGTCGAGGATGACTGGGAAAGCCCGACGCTTGGCGCCTGGGGGCTGGGTTGGGAAGTCTGGTGCGATGGTATGGAAGTTTCTCAATTCACCTACTTTCAGCAGGTCGGTGGCATTGATTGCCATCCGGTTTCCGGTGAATTGACTTACGGGTTGGAACGGCTCGCCATGTACGTGCAGGGCGTCGACAACATGTTTGATCTGAATTTCAATGGCAGAGATGGTGAAGATCGCATCACTTACCGTGATGTGTTCCTGCAGGCTGAACAGGAATATTCCCGCTACAACTTCGAGCACGCCAACACGGAAGTGCTGTTGAGCCATTTTGAAGATGCGGAGAACGAATGCCGCGCCCTGATCACTGCCGGTGACCGTGCCGATCATCACGAGATGGTACTGCCGGCCTATGATCAGTGCATCAAGGCCAGCCATCTCTTCAACCTGCTCGATGCCCGTGGCGTCATATCCGTGACCGAGCGGCAGTCCTATATTTTGCGGGTACGCGAGTTATCAAAAGCCTGCGCCGAAGCCTGGCTGAAAACTGAAGCCGGCGGCGGATCTGCAACAGGGGAGAACGGCAATGGCTGATCTCCTGCTTGAGCTTTTCTCTGAAGAGATACCGGCGCGCATGCAAAAGCGGGCGGGCGAAGATCTGAAAAAACTCGTCACGGACGCACTCGTAGAGGCGGGCTGCGTCTATGAACACGCAACAGCTCACGCCACTCCCCGGCGTCTGGCGCTGGCCGTCACCGGCCTGCCGGTGGCGCAGGCGGACGTGCGCGAAGAGCGCAAGGGCCCCCGTGTCGGCGCTCCTGAAAAAGCGCTTGAGGGTTTTTTACGGTCCGCCGGGCTCACCAGCATCGACCAGTGTGAGGTGCGCGAAGACAAGAAGGGCAGCTTCTATGTCGCCCTCATCGAGAAGACCGGTGGTTCAACTGCCGATGTGATTGCGGCGCTCGTGCCAAAAGTGATCTCAGGCTTCCCCTGGCCGAAATCCATGCGTTGGGGGGCGGGCGAGGTGCGCTGGGTGCGGCCACTGCACAGTATTTTGTGTGTGTTCGACGGTGAGATTGTGCCGTTTGAAGCGGCGGGTATCGTTTCTGGCGATACAACACATGGCCATCGCTTCCTTGCGCCCGAGCCCATCAATGTGCGGGAATTCGAGGCGTATGAAACAAAGCTGCGTGAAGCGCATGTAATCCTCAGCGCCGATGAGCGCGCCGAAATCATTCATCAGGACGCCAAGACACTTGCCTTTGCTCAAGGGCTTGAGCTTGTGGAGGATGATGCCTTGCTGCGCGAAACAGCAGGTCTCGTCGAATGGCCCGTGGTTCTCATGGGCACATTCTCGCAAGACTTTCTTGCTGTGCCGCCAGAAGTGCTGACCACGTCCATGAAGGCGCATCAGAAGTGTTTTTCCGTGCGCGATCCCAAGAGCGGGAAACTCGCGAACCGCTTCATTCTTGTTTCCAACATGATTGCCGCAGACGGCGGTGACGCCATCGTTGCCGGCAACGAGCGGGTGATTGCCGCACGATTGTCGGATGCGCGCTTCTTCTGGGATCAGGACCGCAAAGACAGTCTTGAAGCCCGCCTGAGTGATCTCGAGCAGATAACCTTCCACGCAAAGCTTGGCACCCAGCGGGAACGGGTCGAGCGTATTGAAGACCTGGCCGGTGAAATTGCGGGCTTCATCGGCGCAGACAAGGCTCTGGCGCAACAGGCCGCCCGGTTGGCGAAATGCGACCTCGTCACCGAGATGGTGGGTGAGTTTCCCGAGCTACAGGGTCTTATGGGGCGCTATTACGCGCTTGAAGAGGGGCTGGATGCTCAGGTGGCTGACGCGCTTGCCCAGCATTATCAACCACAAGGACCCTCTGATCCGGTGCCAGAAGGCCCCGTGGCCCAGGCTGTAGCGCTTGCTGACAAGCTTGATACGCTCGTCGGCTTCTGGATCATTGATGAAAAGCCGACAGGCTCAAAAGATCCCTACGCCCTGCGACGTGCGGCGTTGGGCTTTATCCGCATTGTTCTTGAGCACGGTCTTCACCTCAAGATTTCACCGCTCATGCAGTTTGCCATGAGCAGGCTGGGGCCGACCATCGAGCGCCTCTATGAAGGCGACAGCCGCTATGATCTGGTGCGCAGCGCCCACGGCAACCTGCTGCGCGGCGACAATTACCTGCTCGGCTTCTTTGCCGACAGGCTGAAGGTCTATCTGCGCGACAAGGGTGCCCGTCACGATCTCATCGATGCGGTGTTCGCGCTTGGCGGACAGGACGATCTCTCTCTCATTGTCCAAAGGGTCGAAGCGCTTGGGCAATTCCTAGACACGGATGATGGTGCAAACCTTCTCGCCGGCACAAAGCGTGCCCAGAACATTCTGCGCATTGAAGAGAAGAAAGATGGCCGCTCCTATGACGGCGCCCCGGACCCGGCGTTGTTTGCGCAGGACGAAGAACGAAACCTCGCGACTGCCATGGACGGTGTCGAAGGTCGGGCTGGAGACGCCGTGCGCTCCAAGGATTTCGAAGCGGCCATGGGCGCGCTGGCAGAGTTGCGGGCTCCGGTAGATGCCTTTTTTGATGCCGTGACCGTCAATGCAGACGATGCAGCTTTACGTGAAAACCGCTTGAGGCTCCTGTCGCGCATCCGTGCTGCCACTTCGCAGGTTGCAAATTTCTCGAAGGTCGAAGGCTGATCCCCGCGACCTTCGCCCGTCTTGACGCCTCCGCGCTCATGTGGCTTGTGAGCGCCAGTCGGGCGACGGCTCCGAGTCGTTGCTTGTTCGAGTTTCCAGCGTAAACACAAGCGGACGTACCCAAGGGCTCCCACATGACTGATTCATCCCAAAAGCTCGTCTACAGTTTTGCGGGCGGCATTGCTGATGGCACTGCCGAAATGCGCAATCTGCTTGGCGGCAAAGGCGCAAACCTGGCTGAAATGTGCAATCTGGGTTTGCCGGTGCCACCGGGTTTCACGGTGACGACGGAAGTCTGCTCTGCTTACGACAATAATGAGGGAGCCTATCCTGACGGTTTGACCGAACAGGTTGCTCACGCCCTTGAACTCGTGGGTGGTCAAGTGGGTGCTGGCTTTGGCGAGGCAGCTAATCCCCTGCTGGTTTCCGTGCGTTCG
>JAJFHB010000259.1 GCA_021775795.1 Hyphomicrobiales bacterium
GAAAACATCGACGTGACTTTGCGTGTTCACAATGCCGATGGCGGTGTTGTCGGCAACTGGGTGGCCCCCAACAGGCCGGGCGGCGACACTGTTGCCATCTTCGATCTGCCGACACCGGGGGACTATCGCATAGAGGTCGTCGATGGCCGCAACGATCAGCGCTCAGTGGAGCCCTACCTCCTTTCAAGCTCTTTCATCGCCAGTAATGATGGCTTTGAACCAAACGATAGTTTCGGCACCGCCGCCCCCATTGAGGCAGACGGCCACCACCGCTTCACCATTTTTCCCCAACGCGATGCGGACTGGCTCTATCTGGATGTCGACCATCCCGGCGAACTGCAGTTTGCCGTGAGCCAGGTTTCGCCTGATGTGGATGTCAATGTCCGGGTCTATGACCAGGACAAGAAAGTCATTCTCAACTGGGTATCGCCACCGCGCATGGGTGGAGACACAATCGGCTTTGCGGATCTGGCAAATCCTGGGCGCTATTTTCTGGAAATTGTGGACGGACGAAATGACGCCCGCGCCATCGCCCCTATGCGGCTGGAAACTCGCTTTATCAGCACCGCCGACCAGTATGAGCCGAACGATACCTACGGCCACGCCACACCGATCACACCCGGCGGCGAAATCGCTTTCAACATCCTTCCCCAGCGAGATGCGGACTGGTTCGTACTTCACGTCGCGGAGCCAGGCGAACTGCGTGTGATGATTGACGAGGGACCGGAAAATCTGGATCTGAATTACCGTGTCTGGGACGCAGACAAACGCGCTCTTGGCAACTGGACGGCTCCCCTGAGTGCAGGCGGGCTGACAGAAGGCTTTACAGACCTGCCCGGCCCTGGCGCCTACTACATAGAAGTCGTCGATGGGCGAAATGACAGTCGCTCGGTCGAGCACGCAACCCTGAAGACGATTTTCACAGCCACCCGCGAAAGTCGTGAGCCCAACAACAGTTTTGCCCAGGCCAGCGAAATTGAGCTTGAGGGCGAAACGCTGGCGCACATTCTGCCCCTGCGTGATGCGGACTGGTTCCGTCTCTTCATCCCTCAGACCGGCAATCTTTCCGTTCTGATCGACCAGGTTCCCGAAAGCCTGGACATCAACATCCGCCTGCACAATTCCGAGCACCGCTCACTTGGAAACTGGGCAGGCCCGGCCGCGCCCGGTGGCGACACAAATGCGGTTTTCGAGGTGAAGGATCCCGGCTGGCATTGGCTGGAAGTGGTGGATGGCCGAAATGATGCACGCGACGCTGCAGCCTTCCGCATCCGCCGCAGCTTTACCCCATCAGCGGCTGAGTAACATGCGTTGTCTCGTTCAACGGGTTACAAATGCCCGCGTCGACATTGCAGGAGAAACCGTCGGGGAAATCGATCAGGGGCTGTTGGTGCTCGTCTGTGCCATGCGCGATGACAGTGACGACAGCGCTGCCAGACTGGCGCAGAAAATATCCAGCCTGCGAATATTTGCAGACGAGAATGGCAAGATGAACCGCTCACTGAAAGACATTGGCGGTGCCGCCCTGATTGTCTCTCAGTTCACGCTTGCAGCAGATACATCACGCGGCAACCGGCCAGGATTTTCCACCGCCGCTCCACCAGAAGATGGCGAAAAATCCTATGATTGCTTCTGCGGCCTCGTCCGTGACCAGGGTATAGATGTCGCCACCGGCCGATTTGGCGCGGATATGGCGGTCAGCCTGACCAACGACGGGCCGGTCACAATCTGGCTTGAAATCTGACAAACGGACTTTCCTGCGCAGCGGATAACAGCCGCTAACACAACAAAAAAGCCAGCGAACCGTTTCTGGCTGCTGACTTGTGCGTCAGATAATCATGTGAACGAACAACCCTAGTGAGTTGGTAAAAAACACGCCGGCAATAAACCCGGCTAGTAGCCCTGCTCCGAGGATAAAATGTGGACGTGATACACCAAAGATTTCCCCATGGTTCCCATTCGGCATCAAAGCCCTCCCTTGCTTTTGCTCCGTTACAAAGACTCATGTGGTGTCTAATTTCTCAAAGTCCATCCCACATCGTGGAAAGATCACACGTTCGTGACCATGAAACTCCAAACCGGGAAACACTGGCAATTGAGAAAAGAGCCGTTATCGCGGATCATCGACCGACAAAAGGAGCACTCAGATGTTTGTCTTAACACTTGAAGACGTGGAAGCCGCAGGGAGACTCAAGGTCCTGCGTGACGGCCTCATACGCTCGGCGCGCTACCTCACGGCCGAGCACGGCATGGGCTTTTCACTTCACCTCAATGTCAGCCGCTCGCTGCCGCCGGGAGAGCTCTGGTACAAGAACCATTGGGAGGCCAATTACGTTTTTGACGGTGAAGTCCAGATCAAAGACCTGACATCAGGCGAAACCGTGCCGGTGCGCGCGGGCGAGGCCTATCAGGTGGGGCCCAAAGACCGCCATACGTTTGCAGCGAAAGACCATGGCAGCCACGTCAGTGTCTTCAGCCCGGCTTTGCAGGGTGACGAGGCTCACGACGAAGACGGTGCCTATGCTGCAAATGGCCCGGTGCCGGCCAACGATGGACGGATGTTTGTGCGCAGTGCCGAACAGATGCGCCGTGAAGGTGGCGAGATAACTGTGGCGAACGGCAACGCCCGCAGCATCCGCATGATCACCGCAGCCGACGAAG
>JAJFHB010000260.1 GCA_021775795.1 Hyphomicrobiales bacterium
GGGCATTTCAAAGCGGCGTCTAATGCTCTACAAAATCGCCCTGCTGGATACACTCAAGATAGCTGTCGCACAGCTCAATCCCACCGTTGGAGATGTCTCAGGCAACCTGGCGATGGCGAGGCAAACACTTGTTGAGGCAACAGAACTCGGCGCCGATCTGGTTGTCTTTACCGAGCTTTTCATCACCGGATATCCACCTGAGGACCTGATCCTCAAACCTGCATTCCACGAAGCGGCAATGGACGCTGTTCGGAGCCTCGCTGAACAAACGTCTGAAACAGGCCCGGGCGTGTTGATGGGGACGCCGTGGACAGATGGTGACAAGCTTTACAATGCCGTTGCACTTCTCTGCGACGGCAAGGTGGAAACTGTTCGCTACAAGGTTGAACTGCCCAACTATGGTCCGTTCGATGAGAAACGCGTATTCGACATTGGCCCCTTGCCTGGGCCCGTGAACTTTCGGGGTGTACGCCTTGGAGTGCCCATTTGTGAAGACATATGGGAAGAACAGGTCTGCGAATGTCTTGAAGAAACCGGGTCAGAAATTCTAATCGTGCCGAACGGCTCACCCTTTTGGGACGGCAAGCACGATTTGCGTCTCAATGTGCTTGTCTCCAGGATTACAGAAACCGGCCTGCCGATCATTTATGCCAATCAACTGGGCGGACAGGACGAACTTGTTTTTGACGGCGGTTCACTGGCTCTGCACGGCGATTGCACCCTGGCGTTCCAGATGCCTGCCTGGGAACCGGCCCTGTCTCTCAGCACATGGACGCGATCAGATGATGGCTGGCGGTGTTCTGAAGCAACAACCCAGCCAGTCGAAGATGGTCTCGAGGCGCTCTATCTGGCCTGCGTTACGGGCTTGCGCGATTATGTTGAGAAGAACCGTTTTCCAAGCGTTGTGCTTGGCCTTTCAGGCGGCATAGATTCAGCCATATGTGCGACGATGGCAGTGGACGCTCTGGGCGCAGATCGCGTGCATTGCATCATGCTGCCTTACAAATACACGAGTGAAGACAGCATTGCGGATGCGGCCGACTGTGCAAAGGCTCTGGGCGTTCGCTATGATGTTATTCCGATCTCCAATCCGGTTGAGGGCTTCAACGATGCCCTTGCGCCGTTGTTCGCCTCGCTGCCTGCCGACACAACCGAAGAAAACATTCAATCTCGAACGCGCGGCACGCTGCTCATGGCCGTCTCCAACAAGCTCGGATCGATGGTCATCACAACCGGCAACAAATCGGAAGTATCTGTCGGTTATGCGACACTTTATGGCGATATGAACGGCGGTTTCAATCCGATCAAGGATCTCTACAAAACGCAGGTCTATGCCCTGTCGAGTTTCCGCAATCAGCATCGGCCCAAAGGTTGTCTCGGGCCGGACGGCCGGACGATGCCCGAAAACATCATTACCAAGGCGCCCACAGCAGAATTGCGGGAGGATCAAACGGACCAGGATTCGCTTCCGCCCTATGACGCGCTAGACGACATTCTACAGAGTCTGGTCGAAAACGAATTGTCGATTGCAGATGTGGTTGCCCGCGGACATGAGGCAGCAACGGTTGAGAGAATACAGCATCTTCTCTATCTGGCTGAATACAAGCGCCGACAATCGGCGCCGGGTGTCAAGATCTCACAAAAGAACTTTGGTCGTGATCGTCGTTATCCGATTACCAACAAGTTCCGCGACCACGCCTGAAGCAGGAAGTTCGGGTACTATTCGGCGGGAACTTCGTGTCCCTGGATCATTTCATCGCGCCGGGCGCGGGCACGGTCTTCGAGCGGCTGCACAACCAACGCCATCATCGGTGGCACAATCAGCAAGGTCAGCAACGCCGACAGTGACAAACCGCCAACGACCACTGACCCCAGGCCCCGGTAAAGCTCAGAGCCTGCACCAGGAAGCGCCACGAGCGGCAGCATTCCAAAGACGGACGTAAGCGTCGACATGAAGATCGGACGAATGCGGTTCCGTGTTGCCTCAATGATCGCTGCGTGTGCTCCCATTCCATCTTCACGGATGTGCAGAAGCGTCTGATGCACAAGCAAAATCGCGTTATTGACGACAATGCCGACCAAAATGACAAACCCCAACATGGTCAGCATGTCGAGCGGCTGATAGGTGCCGGAAAGATTGAGAACAGTGAGCCCTGCAACGCCGCCGGCCGCCGCCAAGGGTACCGAAAGCAAGATGATGAGAGGATAGAAAAAGCTCTCAAACAGGACCGCCATCACCAGATAGACAATGACAATCGCGATGACCAGATCGCGAACCATGGCGTCCCACGTGCGCGTGAGCTTGTCCGCTGTACCACTGATGCGAAGTGTGACCCCGCCGGGCATGCCTTCCTCGCGCAGAGGCGCGATCACGCTTTCATTTATGAGCTCAAGGGCCGTCTCCAACGCAAGGCCATCCGCGGGCACGATCTCGAGCGTCACGGTCCGGGCCCTTTCGCGGTGGCGAATTTCCGTTGGCCCTGCCGTGAGTTCAATTGTTGCAAGCGATGATGCCGGCAGGATCTGACCGCTCGAGGTCACTACAGGCAGGGATTCGATACCTTGTGTTTCTTCTACATCCGATCTGGGTCCCATCAACATGAGGTCCAGCCGGTCGTTACCAACAGTGACTTCGGCCACCCGCAGCCCGTCATTGAACGCGTCAATCGAAAGACCCAGTTCACGTGCCGTTACGCCCGCATCAGCAAGGCGCATGCGATCGGGATAAACACGCACTTCCGGTGCACCAAGTTCGAGGCCCGGCTGCGGGCGGAACTGGTTTCCTTCGCTGCGCGGGAGGACGGCAAAGATTTTGGCGGTGGCCCGGCCGGCGACAGAAAGAATGGTCTCGAGATCTGGACCTGAAACATCGAGCTCGATTTTCCGCCCGCCACCAATGCCTCTGCCGAACAGGGAGAGTTGCCGGACAATTGCGAATGTTCCAGGCTCTTCAAAAACAGGTGCCGACAGGATCGGACTGAGCTCTGCTGCCCGCGTTGGATCAACTGCCGCAGCGCCAATGAACGTCGAGCCACGAGAGACCACAAAAAAGATACGTTCGATTTTCGGGGGCTCATCGGGACCGGCTTCCTCACCGGATACACTTGCCCAGAGGGGACGTGTTGCATCCTCAACTTTGAGGGCAATCTCCGTCATTGTTTCCAGATTGTAGCCTGGGGGCGGGATGACGACGCCAAACATGAGATTGCGGTTGCCGTCCGGAAGATACTCAAGCTTTGGCAGGTAGGCCCAGGCAGTGAGCGTGGCGCCGATACTCAAGCTAAACACGACGACGAGAGACAAAACCCGGCTGGAAATAATACGCGTCGTGTAACCCATCAAACCGGCGACAAAAAAGCGTGCGAAGTGATCAATTCCGGGGATGGACAAACGACGGACGGCATCAGTGTCAGCCTTGGCACCCCGGCCACCGAGCAACTTGCTGGCCAGCGCCGGCAGAACTGTGACTGACACAATAAGCGACAGCAACACCGAGACCGAAATGGCCACGGCAATATCCCGGAACAACTGGCCGACTTCGAGCTCCATAACAAGAATGGGAATGAAAACCATAACCGTTGTCAGCGCCGACACGAGAATGGCGCCCCAGACCTGGCGCGCGCCCTCATAGGCCGCCTTAAAGGGCGCCATGCCCCGCTCACGGTGGCGGTAGATATTCTCCAGAACAACGATTGCCGCATCGACGACCATGCCGACAGCAAAGGCAAACCCGGCCAGGGATATGACATTGATGGAGCGTCCGAGCGCTGCCATGGCGACGAAGGAACCGACAACAGATACGGGGATCGCAATAGAGATGATCAGAGTTGCGCGCAGGGAGCGCAAA
Organism: Hyphomicrobiales bacterium; assembly: GCA_021775795.1. Lineage (GTDB taxonomy): Bacteria > Pseudomonadota > Alphaproteobacteria > Rhizobiales > JAJFHB01 > JAJFHB01. The sequence continues at coordinate 3,848 of JAJFHB010000260.1, forward strand.
AACATGAGCAGGATGGCTGCCGCCAACGTGCCACCCACCCAGATGTTTTGCTGCACCAGATCAACGGAAGAATTGATGTAGACGGTCTCATCATAGGCCTGACGCAGCTTGAGACCGGCATCCGGGATGGCTGAGGCATTCAGTTCGTCGACGGCCGCAGTGATACCATCCATCGTTTCAATAACGTTGGCGCCGGTTTCCCGCCGGGCATTGAAGGCGATCGCCTGTTCGCCGAGAAGACGTATGTTCGAGACGGGTTCCTTGTAAGCAAAATCGACCGTCGCGATGTCGCCCACAGTGACGCGCGCCATGCGGCCTGTAGCTTCATCCCTGATGGAGCGCAGCACGACTTCACGTATGGATTCTAAGGTGTTGAGTTCACCATCCGTGCGCACCACATAGCGCCGCTTGCCCTCATCGATATCGCCGGCACTGACGGAGGCATTGCCCCGGCGCAGCGCATCCGTAACCGCGGTAACGGTCAAGGAGTAACGGGCGAGGAGAGCCGGTTCCGTTACGACCTGGATCTCCCGTTCGCTACCACCGTAAACGGTAACCTCACTGACGCCTGCCACACGCTCAATGCGATCTTGAATGACGTCTTCGACAAAATCGCCATACTCGTGGATTGGTGTTGTATTGCCCTCATTACGCGTGAGTATGAACCAGGCAATGGCCTGATCCTCTGCACCCGCCGTGCGCAATGTCGGCTCATCCGCCTCTTCGGGATAATCAGTGACGCGATCAAGCCGGTTGGCGACGAGAAGCAGGACGCGGTCCATGTTTGTGCCGATGTCAAACTCAAGCGTGACGGTTGCCCGCCCCTGCTGGGAACGGCTGTCGATCGTCGCGAGACCGTTTATTCCCTTCAGAACCTCTTCCTGCTGGTTCGTGATCTCGCGTTCGATTTCCGCCGGTGCAGCACCGGGCCACAGCGTGCGCACGGTGATGACCGGGCGATTGACATCAGGGGTCAGCTGAATGGGGATCGTGTTCAGAGCAACCCAGCCGAACATCACCGTCATCAACACTGCGGCGATGACCGCTATCGGCCGTTCAATTGCAAAACGAATGATGTTCATTACGAACCTGCATCAATTCTGACAGCTGCTCCGGGTTGCAATCGTTCATTGCCCCGCACGACGACATTGTCGCCCGCATCCAAGCCCGAAATAACTTCTATCCGGGCACCAGATGATTCACCGAGTTCGAGTTCCCGCATCTCGGCAACATCTTCGATCACCACAAATGCTACGCTTTCACCCTGCCGTTGTATAATCGCATCCTTGTGAACCGTCAGCACTTCACGACGATCACCTACCGGCACATTGACGACAACAGATTGCGCATCTGCCAAAGCCCCATACTCACCTACAAACGTGGGAACGAAACGCACAGCCCTGGTGCGGGTCAGCGGATTTTCTACCGGCAGAACTGAGCGCACAACGGCTGAGTGCAAGCTGCCATCATCAAGGGAAAAACTGATTTCCGTGCCCGGCACCAGGGACCGAACACGGTTCGCAGGTACGTCCGCCTCAATTTCAAGGCTTGTGTCCGATATCATGTGAACCAGCGGGTCTCCGGTGCGAACATAGGATCCCGCTTCAGCCATGCGCTGGGTGATCACGCCTGTGTAGGGGGCGATGACGGTGGC
>JAJFHB010000027.1 GCA_021775795.1 Hyphomicrobiales bacterium
CGTCCGCGTCACGGCCCGCCGTGTTGGGTCCGAAATTGAAATCTGTGTTGACGATGAAGGCCCGGGCATTGCACCGGAAAACCTGCGCAAGGTGTTTGCCCGTTTCTACACTGACCGGCCGGGTGTCGAAGCCTTTGGAAAGAACTCCGGATTGGGTTTGAGCATTACTCTACAGATTGTGGAGGCACATGATGGTCGTATCTGGGCCGAAAATCGCTACGACGCAAACGCCTCTCGAGGTGCCGATGAGCGCGACGTCAAAGGCGCCAGGTTTGTAGTCCGCCTGCCGGCAGCTGTTACGCGAAAGACCAAGAAATGAACATCGCCTTTCAGCCTGCTCCTCGGTGTGCCTGATGTCAGGTCCCTTTCAGTGCGTTCATGGGACTTGCGTGGAGGTTGGCGGTGTGGGGCTTTTGCTGCTGGGAGATCCAGGCTCCGGCAAGTCGGAGCTCGCGCTAAGGCTGATAGACAGTGTTGGATACGGTGTGGGTGAGGTTGTGTTGCGGGCCCGTCTTGTTGCGGATGATCAGACGATTATCGAGAACCGCGGCCACAGACTTTATGCATCGGCGCCAGTTTCGATTTCGGGCCGGCTTGAAGTACGGGGCATCGGTGTCCTGCGGCTTCAGCATTTGCCGTCTACGGAGCTGCACGCTGCGGTACAGCTCACAGCCCGCGAAGGCGTCGAGCGCTTTCCCGATCTATCCGTGCAGAGCGTGGAGTTTTGCGGTCTGAGTGTGCCTCTCTTCCATGTCGCACCCTTTGAAATAGCGGCAACATCGAAGCTGAGAGCTCTTGCCGGCGACCTGATGTTTCACCGAAACCCACAAGCTGTTGGTGGTGATGACAACAAGTGGGCTTGAAATTTCATACGCGGCCAGCGCACAATGGCTGCAATCAACAGGTGCATGAACTAGATGATCGGACTGGTACTTGTAACGCATGGGCGGTTGGCGGCGGAATTCCGGGCTGCCATGGAACATGTTGTTGGCCCCCAGGAGCAACTGGAGGCTATATCCATTGGCGCAGATGATGACATGGAGCAGCGCCGCGCCGACATTTTACAGGCGGTGGAGCGTGCCGACAGTGGTGATGGCGTCATACTTCTGACTGATATGTTCGGCGGTACGCCATCCAATCTGGCGATTTCCGTTATGGACAACGCCAATGTGGAAGTCATCGCAGGCGTCAATCTGCCAATGCTGATCAAACTTGCCAGTGTTCGTGGGGAAGTGAGCCTCGCTGATGCCATTGCTCAGGCTCAGGAGGCCGGCAGAAAATACATCAACGTGGCGAGCCTCGTGCTCTCCGGCGAAGAGAGCTGAGAAGTTTGCGACGCCTATGACCGGTGAAAGCGATCCGATAACACCTCTTGAGCGCAACCTCGTCATCGTCAATGAACGCGGATTGCACGCACGCGCGGCCGCAAAATTCGTAAAATGCGCAGAAACCTTCGCTTCCGCGATCATAGTGACCCGCGATGGGCAGAGCGTTCCTGGAACCTCGATCATGGGGTTGTTGATGCTGTCAGCGACCCGGGGCAGCACCATAAAGGTCTCTGCCAGCGGGGCAGATGCAGCAATTGCTCTTGAAGCGCTGGAGAGCCTTGTCGGTGGCCGTTTCGGTGAAGAGTAAGGTTTCGAAAAAAATATAAAGATTTCTTTATATCGTTGTTGCAACACGCCGGTGGCATTGCTATATCAACGCCGCTGGCGTCCCCGATCCGGAGTGCGCGCCAAGACGGTTGCTTCCGGTAGATCATGGGTCCTCCGGAATACCCCCACCAGCTAAAGAAACAGGATTATTCGATGAGTGCCTTCTCAGACTACAAGGTTGCCGATATCTCGCTTGCCGAGTGGGGCCGCACGGAAATTGACATAGCCGAAACCGAAATGCCGGGCCTGATGGCTCTGCGTGAGCAACACGGAAAAGCACAACCCCTGGCTGGCGCCCGCATCTGCGGCTGCCTGCACATGACCATTCAGACGGCTGTGTTGATCGAAACATTGACCGCCCTCGGTGCCGAAGTGCGTTGGTCAAGCTGCAACATTTTCTCCACCCAGGATCATGCCGCAGCAGCGATTGCGGAAACCGGTGTGCCCGTGTTTGCCTGGAAGGGTGAAACGGAAGAAGAATATTGGTGGTGCGTTGAGCAGAGCATCGAAGGCCCTGACGGCTGGCGCCCGAACATGCTGCTTGATGACGGCGGCGACCTCACGGTTCTCATGCACGAGAAATACCCGGAAGTTATGGAAGATGTCCGCGGTCTCTCGGAAGAAACAACCACCGGCGTTCACCGTCTCTACGAAATGGAAAAGGCAGGCACGCTCAAGGTTCCGGCAATTAATGTGAACGACAGCGTCACCAAGTCAAAATTTGATAACCGATATGGTTGCCGCGAATCCCTGGTTGACGGCATTCGCCGCGCAACTGACGTGATGATGGCCGGCAAGGTTGCTGTTGTCTGCGGCTACGGCGATGTGGGCAAGGGTTCAGCGCAGTCTCTGCGCGGCTCGGGTGCTCGTGTTGTTGTGACGGAAATCGATCCCATTTGCGCGCTACAGGCGGCAATGGACGGTTTCGACGTGCAGAGGCTGGACGATGTGGTTTCGACAGCAGATATTTTTGTTACCGCTACGGGCAACAAGGACATCATCGCCATCGACCACATGCGCGCCATGAAGGATATGGCGATTGTCTGCAACATTGGCCATTTTGACAATGAGATTGAAGTTGAGGCACTGCGGAATTTCAAGTGGAAGAACGTCAAGCCACAGGTCGACATGATCGAATTCCCCGACGGCAAGCGCATGTTGCTTTTGTCGGAAGGCCGATTGGTCAATCTCGGAAATGCCACAGGCCATCCGAGTTATGTCATGTCCGCATCCTTTACCAATCAGGTACTTGCCCAGATGGAACTCTGGAACAATGCGGATAACTACGGCAAGAGCGTTTATGTTCTGCCGAAGCATCTCGATGAGATGGTTGCCCGCCTGCATCTGGAAAAACTGGGCGCACAGTTGACGGAACTTTCTACCGAACAGGCCGCTTACATCGGCGTTGAACAGTCAGGCCCCTACAAGCCCGATTACTACCGCTACTAGTTTCCTCTCTCAGGACAGAGTGAACGGCGCTGCTCGAGGGTGGCGCCGTTTCATTTTGTCCCGTGGCCAAAAGTTAATTTTTGCGGCGCAAAGGTGGGCAGTGGATTCGTTTGCCTGTATATCTTGGTGCCATCAAGGCGGGTGAGTGATTCGCGGCGCGTAACTGCTGCGCAGGCGATAAGCCTGTATTCTTGCAACATAATGCAATAGGGCAGGGGAGAGGCCGCGGCTTGATTATGGCTGGCCTGAAACCACACTTCGTAGGGAACGATCCGCACGCGGGTGACAGCTCAGGCTTATATCTCGGCAGACGTTTTGTTCCCCACAATGCGGCGTCGGTCTCCGTCGTTGCCTCGGCGTGTCTTCTTGCGTCAACCACATATGCAAGTGCCGCCAGCCTTTCATTCGATTCTCTGATTCCCTCCGGCCCGTTTGCAGCAGTTGTGCTCACAGCCTGCGCTGTGCTGTCGGCGGTTGCCGCCTGGGCCTGGGCCGGCCGAAAAAGCGCCTTGCGGGCGGCAGCGGACGATCATCTGCGTGCCGAAAAAGCCGAAGCCAGGCTCACCGAAAATGAAGCGTTGATGGCAGCAGAGCCGCACATCCTTTTTGTCTGGCATGGCAACACGAGTGAACCGGACCGGATTGGCGGTGCAATGCCGGATGCCCGCGGACTGCCCGCACAACGCGGCGCGCAGAGTGATTTTGCCAGCTGGCTGGAAGCAGCGTCTACAGAAACGCTCGCCCAGGGCCTGAAGTCCCTAAAGGCGGAGGGCCGCCCCTTCAATTTTGTTGTTCGCACACGCGCTGGAGAGCTTCTGGAGGCGGACGGCCGGACCGCAGGTGGACTTGCCACATTGCGGTTGCGGCAGCTTACAGGTGAGCGTCTGGAAATGTCGCAGTTGGCGCAAAAATATAGAGCCCGCGAGCATGAAGTGACGATGATGACGAGCATTCTGGATCAGGCGCCCATGCCTGTATGGGTGCGCGATCATGACCGTAATATCAGCTGGGCAAACCGCGCCTATTTGCGTGCCGTTGATGCCGAAGGCGTCGATGAAGTGGTAGACGACAAGCGCGAACTTCTGGATCTCAGCCATCGCGACAGCGCCCATACAGCGCTCACCAGCAAATCTGTCGTGAATCAGCGTGCCCATGCCGTTGTCTCGGGCGTACGCAAGAACCTTGAAGTCATCCATGTATCGTTCGAGGGAGGCAGCGCCGGTTTCGCCATCGACATGACCGACCTTGAAGAAGCGCAGAACGAACTTCGGCGCCACATTCAAGCGCATGCGAGCACTCTGGACAAACTGGCAACCGCGGTAGCGATATTCGGGCCTGATCAGCGCCTGCGCTTTTACAACGCTGCTTACTGCGAACTCTGGGCGCTTGATTCCGCCTGGCTTGACGAGCAACCGGCGGACGGAGAGATACTCGACAGTTTGCGCGAAGGACGGCGTCTTCAGGAGCAGGCAGACTATCGTGCCTGGAAGGCCCGCCAGCTTGAGGCCTATACCCGGGTTGAGCCCCATGAGGATTGGTGGCACCTGCCGGACGGGCAGACTTTGAGGGTCGTCTCAGAACAACATCCCTTCGGGGGCGTCACGTATCTCTACGAAAATGTCACCGAGAGAATTGAGCTTGAAAGCCGTTACAACGAACTGATCAACGTCCAGCGTGAAACCCTGGATAATTTGCACGAGGGCGTGGCGCTTTTCGGTTCGGATGGCCGCCTCAAGCTTTTCAATTCAGCCTATGCCAGCATCTGGCAATTGCAGCGTAGCGATCTTGCTGAAGCCCCCCATGTTGAACAGGTTATTCGTGATTGCCGGTCTTTGTTTGATGATGACCGCTATTGGGATCAGGTCAAATATGCTGTGACGTCTCTGGGTGCGGAGCGCGTCCCACTGTCCACAAAGCTTGAACGCCGGGACGGCACCATGCTGACTTTTGCAAGTGTGCCGCTGCCCGATGGTGCATCGCTTCTGACCTACGGCGATATTTCTGATTCGGCGCGTATTGAAAAAGCCCTGCGTGAGCGCGCCGAGGCACTTGAAGCTGCTGATCAGCTCAAGACGGAGTTTGTCTCCAAGGTCTCTTACGAATTGCGGACACCGCTCACCAACATCATCGGCTTTGCCGAGGGCCTCTCCATGGGCATTGCCGGTGAACTCAATGAAAAGCAGGCGGACTACATCGGTGATATCAAGATATCGAGCAACGTGTTGTTGCGTGTCATTGATGCCATTCTCGATCTGGCGACAATTGACGCGGGTGCAATGGAACTGCATCTCGAGGATGTAAACGTCGCCGAAACCGTTCATGCTGCTGCCGGTTTGGTGAAGGATCGCATCGAGGAAAGCGGGCACATCCTTGCCATAGAGTGCCCCGACGATCTGTCGACGTTTGTTGCCGACGAAATGCGAATCCGCCAGGTGCTTTACAATCTTCTGGCCAATGCCATCGGCTTCAGTGAGCCGGGAAGCACCATAAGACTGACGGCGCAGCGCGAAGCTGAAGAAATACTGCTCTCAGTTGCAGATGCCGGTAAGGGCATCGACCCGGCAGCGCGCGACGATATCTTCGCGCGGTTTCACTCCCGCTCCGCCGGCGGAGATCACCGTGGTGCGGGTCTTGGGCTGTCGCTGGTGAAGAGTTTTGTCGAACTCCACGGTGGCACTGTGGAGCTCAAATCAGCCCCGGAAGAAGGTACGGTGTTTACATGCCGGCTGCCTGTGGCCGGCCC
>JAJFHB010000261.1 GCA_021775795.1 Hyphomicrobiales bacterium
CGAGGCGGTCTGGCACACGGACACGATGCCGTTGCCCAATTCGGCCTTGATCCTGCACGGGCTGGAAGTGCCGGGCAGCGGCTCCAACACACGCTTCATAAACACTGCTGCCGCTTATCGTGCATTGCCGGAGACGCTGAAGGAGAAGCTGGACCACAAGATCGTCGTCCATGGCCGCAAGAACTACAACCTCGTCGTTGGCGAAGACGGCGAAGAGTTTGACCGGTCACAATCACCCGGTCCGTGGTTTCCATTGGTGCGCCGACACGGCGACACGGGTGAACAGGCTCTGTTTCTGGGACGGCAGGCAGATGGCTACATCGTCGGATTGCCGGTGGAAGAAAGCGACGCAATTCTCGACGAGGTCTGGTCCTACTTGCTGAAAGATGAGTTTCGCTGGGAACATGAGTGGCAGCAGGGCGACATTGTAGTCTGGGACAACCGGTGCACCCTGCACAGCCGTGGCGCAGTGGCAGCCGGGCGCCGGCGTATGCACCGCACCACGGTTTCAGGCGAGTGGCCGAGTTGGTGACTGAACTTATGAACGATACGCAGATAGGTGAGCGGGGCTAGTTGGAGAATGCATCACTTGTGCCGAACTCTCGACCGAAACAGGTCCTCTTTCCTGCGTCTGTCCCAAGGTGCCACACTGTCGTGCCCGCAAGTGCCCGGCAGTTGTGGGCACGACAGTGTGTTGCCCGTCTGGGTGGGGCAGGCGGCATGAGGACCCTGGTGATCTATGCCCATCCCTCCGAGGACAGTCTCAATGCAGAGATCCTCTCGCGGCTTTCAGCCTGCATCGCCGCCGACGACCTTCGGGTCCGGAAAATCTGCGTGGAAGGATTTGATCCGTTGATAACGTTGGATCGCTACCAGGTATTCAACGACTTTGCAGCGAACCGTGCAGGCGTGGAGGATCACGTGGCTGACGTCGAATGGGCCGAGGCGTTGATATTCGTCTACCCCACATGGTGGTACGGCCTGCCGGCAATTCTCAAAGGCTGGCTGGAACGGGTCCTGATACCGGGCGTCGCGATGAAGATCGATGCGGCGGGCAAGCCGGCAGGGCCGCTGCTGTCTAATATCCGGCTCTTCGGTGCGATCGCGACCTATGGCGCACCTTGGTGGTGGACGCGCTTCGTGGGCGACCCGGGCCGGCGTACGCTGATGCGTGGCGTGCGGTGGCTAAGCCTCCCAGCCTCTTGCCGGACCTTCTGGATTGCGCACTACGACATCCACCGCCGTTCACAGAAGAGTATCGGGTCAGCGCTCGATAGGATGGAAGCCAAGCTGCGGCGCATCTTGGAAACCCCCGGCACGGAAACGCGGCTATGAGCGCGCCCGTAGCACTCGTTACCGGCGCCGGCGCCGGGATAGGCAGGGCCGTGGCCGAGGAACTGGCGGAGCGAGGTTACGACCTCGTATTGATGACCCGTTCAGACGGCGCGGAGAAAGTGGCAGCGAAGTTGGGTGGTATAGCCCTGCGCGGTTCCGTTACCGAAACCGTGGACCTTGAACGCATGGTGCAAACGGCGCTGGACCGTTTCGGCCGCATCGACGCGGTGCTCAACAATACCGGGCAGGCGCCCAATACCGGGGTGCACGCAACAGGCAGCCGCTTCGACGCGGAAGCTGACCTGAGGCTGCTCGACCTGACCGATGCAGAGTGGGAACAGGCATTCGAGATGATCTTCCTCAGTGTCGTGCGGATGACGCGGCTTGTTGCCCCAATTATGGCGCGGCAGGGCGGCGGCGCCATCGTAAACATCACCAGCTTCGCTCAACTGGAGCCGAGCTACGCCTTTCCCACAGGGAGCGCCATGCGTATGGCGCTTGCAGGCTACAGCAAGCTTTTCAGTGACTCCTGGGGACGGCAGAACGTCCGGATGAACAACGTCCTGCCGGGCTTCATGGACAACTATCCCCTGGAGGATCACGCCCGCGATCAGATTCCGCTTGGCCGTTCGGGCCTTATGGCGGAGTTGGCCAAGACCGTCGCCTTCCTGATGGGGCCTGACGCCGGCTACATCACGGGCCAGAGCGTTCTGTTGGACGGTGGAATGAACCGCGGCGTGTGAAACAGACCGCCGCGGATTAACAGTGACCGGGCTTTGTTGTTGATGCATTTCTCGTCCGCGGCTCTCGAAGCTTCACAGATGACGGCAGCACAGAGATTGATCACAGGGACAAACAATACACAGGCTCCGAACGCGATCTCGGAGTAGCGTATGTGAGGCGCAGGTCATATTGTTCTGCGCGAGCGCGCGCCAGCCTGTGCCCAAGTTGGCAGGCGAGGAGCGAACTAACCGCCAAACCGCAACCGCCCATCAGGCACATCGCGATGCCGGTGGAGGAGGTGTCCACGGAGCAGTTTCGGACAGCTGCCGTATGTGTCTCGTCGAATGAAGGAGAATGGCGCTTGACAGTGTTAGGTAAAATTACAAGCTTGGCAGCCGCTGTCGTTCGAGCAATCTGAGATAACATTTGGTGTAGTGGCTTGATTTGGTTTCAACATTTTCACAAGGCGGCTGGCCACACAATCGTTGCGCTGGCAAAGCGCAACGGCGAAACGTTTTTTAAGCCACATATCAATGGAAATCCTGTTCAGCCCGATTCTTCACTTCTTGATTTGCAGGAGTTGCGGCCGGTCGATTTGGGAGGATTTGTATCAGTGTGCCAATGGCGGGGCGTGTCCTTCGTTGCAACGGAATTCCATACACCAGACCTGCAATTCCTTGCCGCACATCCCGATGTTACTTTGATCACCGCGATCCGGGATCCCTTATCTAGATTGGTGTCAAATTACAGACACGATTCTTACTGGGGTGGCATTCCGCGCATGCGACTGGAGGAGTATATAGAGAGTTCAGATGGTGCAATTTGCAGGCCCAATTATTATTGTAACGCCCTAACCGGCAGGCACCACGCGCCGACAAAGGTAGATGATGAGACGTTGAGCTTGGCCAAGCATGCGCTTTCGCTTTTTGATATTGTCATTGTGTTGGAGCAACCAGCGAGCTTCAATCAACTTCATGATCTGAACTGGTCACATGTCCATGAGCATCGTTACCAAACGAAATTTGCACTGCCTAAAATATTGAACCAGCGGGAAAACCGTAAACTGTTGTTCCAGCGATTGATGTTTCGCGAGCCGAAGATCTCCGACGGATTTTTGGCTCGCTTCAAAGAACATAATCGCGAAGACTATGACATCTATGCTCAAGCATGCCGTATGGCTGGCGGCTGATGATCGTCACCAATGCACGTCTTTCGGTTTGAAAGAGCAACCTGAAGCTAGCGCGCGCCAGTCTGTGTCCAAGATGGAAGGGCGAGGAGTGCACTAACCACCGTCGCCAAACATCATGCCCCAAAGCGTGTGCAGTCTTCGCGAAGCGTTTTCGCGATGGGTATGGAACCGGGCATGAACCGTTTGCGCAGCGTGGCGGTCAACTTCGAGCGACCATAGTGCAGCCACTTCATTGGGAATGAGGGAATACCGGACATCAATGATCGAATTGGAATTTGCCGGGTCCTGGCTGATGTAACCATCACTGAACAGGCGAAAGCGCTCTATGTCCCTTGCCTGCTGCGATTGAGGCTCCAGCCAGGGTAGGTCCCGCGCAATGTCGAGCGTGGGCACGGATGCACCTTCATAGACCCTCGGCGCAACGCTCGCGCGGACCGCATCGACATAGTACC
>JAJFHB010000262.1 GCA_021775795.1 Hyphomicrobiales bacterium
CATCACGACAGACCCGAAGTCCGGATCATTGACGCAGCCAAATGCGAGCTCGACACCCTTGGCGAGCATCGGTTGAACAAGCACATTTGGTCCTAGCGCAGTCTCAAACTCCCTGTAGGCATCTTCCAGTTCCCCAGCATCGCGGATACCAAGTCTGACGCCCCCCACATCGGTCTTGTGGGCAACACCGTCTTCCGCTGTTTTCAATACGACAGGAAATCCATGTCTTTCAGCCGCCGTCAGCGCATCATCCAAAGTGCCTGCTCGTGTAAAACCCGGCACCGGAACACCGGCTGAGCGCAAGATCGACAGGCCGGCGGATTCGCTCAACACCTGGCCCGGCTGCAATTGAGCAACCACATCCGCCACAACGTTCTCCTGAAGTGCCAGATCTTCGTAGTCATTGCGCTGAAGCGTTTGCATATTCCGCCATCTGAACAGATTAGCAACGGCACCGAGCATTTCATCCAGGCCGTTAAACACAGGAACCCCTTCATCTGCGAGGCGGCTGGCCAGATCGCGATTGTGTGCGTTACCGAGGCTTGAATAGAAGAAAGCCGGCTTCGTTGTGAGTTGCCGCAATCGAAGCGCTACATCCAGAAGCTCCGAACTGTAGACATAATCATCACGAACATCGAACTCAAACCCAAGCACCGCAACTTCCGGAGCACGGCCTACAATCTCAATCGCATCCTCAAAAACCCGGGCAAAGCTGTCGACAAATTGCCCTGCCGCATCCACCGGGTTTTCGGGGACTAATTCACCAGGCATAACCGCACGAAGAGCTTCGCGCGTTTCGTCTGTGAATTTTGTCAGCGTAACTCCACGAGCCGGCGCCCGGTCTGCGAGAAGCTCCCGCAAACCACCAGAATCCGTCACCGTTGCCAGCCCTCCCTCGCCCGGCATACGTCCCTGTTCGAGCAGAAGGGCGGTGTTCAAAAGCTGATCGACCGTATCCACGCGCAGAGCGCCATAGTGTTCAAGAACGGCATCATACGCCGCATCATTGCCGCTCAAGGCACCAGAGTGGGAGCGCGCAAATGCGGCACTCACTTCTGTCCGCCCGACCTTGCAGACGACGACTGGTATGTCCCTATCCTGAGCCTTTTTCAGCGCTTGCATGAACGCTTGCGGGCGCCGCGCGGTTTCCATGAATATGGCAATTACGCGAGTTTCGGGCTGCTCAAGCAGATAGTCCATATACTGATCGACGCTCGTGCCGATTTCCTGCCCGGCAGAAATGAGAAAACTGAACCGATAGCGCGGGTCATTCATCCCCAGAACGGTAAACACCGAGCCGGAGTGTGCGATGAGGGCAATACCTCCTGGTTTCACATCAATGTTTTCGTAGAAGGTGACGTGGCACGAGGCATGAATGTTGAGAAAACCCATCCCATTGCCACCACATACGGGCATATCGAGTTCTGCCGCTCTGCGTCTGAGATACTCAACCAGCGTTTCACCTGTTGACGCATCGCCGAAACAGCCATCGTAAATCGTGACCGCCCGGGCGCCGATGCGGGCGGCTGTTTCAAACACCTGTTCGATACGTGTGTGATTGGTTCCGGCAACCACGAGATCGGGAGGCGCATCAAGCTCTTCCAGCGAACTCACACAGGCAAGGCCTTCAATTTCGTCATACTTCGGGTTGACCAGGCAAACGCTTCCCTCATATCCGCAATCCAGTATGGCCCGCACCATCATGTTGCCGAGGGTGCCCTTTCGCGGCGACGCTCCCACGATGGCGATAGATTTTGGATTGAGCAACGGATCAAGGCGGTGGCCGGTTACGGCCTTGGAAATTTTATTCGACTGCGCATCCATTTTTCCCGCTCCCGAGACGCATTTCAAAAAACATGAAACCTTGGCAATTTGGGAAGGCGAATTCGAATGAAATAATTTCCATGAAACTCCCCCATCAAACCCAAGCTGTTGACGGATAATCTTTCTGTTAGCTTGCGGCGAGCGCGTGGAGAAGTTGTCGACGATCAGCAGAGCTTCCATCACAATGATGGATCGACGGCAGCGTTGCCCGGGCCATTCGTACAGGAGGCGGAAATGACATCCTTAACTGGAAGAAGAGCCATGATTACTGGTGCCGGCAGCGGTATTGGCCGAGCCTGTGCACAGGCGCTTGCTGACGCAGGGGCGGAGGTAGTTGTTCAGGACCTGATGGCCGAACGGGTGGAGGCAACAGTGGCAGCCATACAGGCTAAGGGCGGACAGGCTCATGCGCTTGCCTGCGATGTTGGAGACGAAGCTGCCCTCTCGGCAGTGTTACAGACCATCGGGCCCGTCACAATCGTCGTCAATAACGCAGGTGTCCCGGGCAACGGCGCCACATTGGAAAATATTGATCGGGCCGAATATGACCGGCTCATGGATGTCCACCTCTGGGGCGCTTATGCGGCAACGCGTAGCTGTATTGCAGGTATGAAACAGGAGCGCTGGGGCCGCATCGTCAACATCGCTTCCGACCGTGGCCAGGTCGGTTTTGAAATCTCATCCCACTATTGTGCGGCAAAGGCTGCACTCATCGGCGCAAGCAAGGCCTGGGCCCGCGAATTCGCGCCGTGGAACATTCTCTGCAATGCAGTTGCCCCGGGTGTCACCCGAACCGCCATGACCCTTGGATTTGGCGAAGAAGCGGTCGCAGAAGAAGCTGAAACGACACTTCTCAAACGCGCAGCCGAACCCGAAGAAATTGCAGCCTGGGTGCTCACCTTGTGCTCACCCACGGGAGATTTCATGACCGGCCAGGTGCTATGCCCCAACGGCGGCCAGGCCATCGTTGGGATTTAGAACTTTTCTGGCCGTCAAAGTTCGGCGAGAGCAGGCAGTTCATCCTTATATGCGGGACCATCAAGCATAGGCGCGCCCAGTTCCCGCGCAAAGCGGTGCCCGCCAAAAACGGCATCTGCGATCGTGCTTGGTGCATAAGCATCACCAATCGCCACAGCACGTCTGATGCCCGCATCGGCAAGCGCTTTCTCATCGCTCACAAGTTCCCGATAGAGCGCATCATTGGATGTTCGCGCCGTCACCATGACCGGCGTGGCGCAGGTCAATATCCGGCTCTTGCCGGTATGGACACATGACGCTTCAATCCGGTCGCTTTCTACGGCGGTAACAGCATGAGAGAGCAACAGATTCACACCGAGTTCCAGAAGGTGTTTGTGGATGGGCCCGCTTTCCAGGGTGTATCCGGTCCACTGTGACGGCTCGGCAGCGGGTGTCACCAAAGTCACATCATGGCCGGCAAGTATCATCTTTTCAGCCAGCACTCCGCCCATGTAGTAGTGGTCATCGTCAAATATGACGACGGGGCCTGTAATTTCCGCATCTGCCATGAGGTCGTCTGGCGTGAGAATATGATCAGCGTCGCCCCCAGGAATGGGAAACGAATGATACCGCCCGGTACCGTCACTCCGCCACGATGATCCGGTCGCAACAGCAATAAGCGAGCATCCGGTTTCCCTGGCAGCCTCTGCATCCATGTTGCTGTCAAAATAGAAACCGACATTGGCAAGCTTGTGAAGCTGTCCCACGCGATAATCACGCACCCGTCCCCAGGCAGACAGGCCGGGCAATTTGCACTCGCGCGCTACTCTGCCACCGGCTTCCGTTCCTGCTTCCGCCAGCATCACATCATAGCCCCGGCGTCCCAGCGACATGGCAGCCTCAAGACCGGCAGGGCCCGCGCCCACAACCAGAACCGTATCGTTTGTGTCTTTCGGCGCAATCCGTTCGGGATGCCATCCCCGGCGCCACTCCTCACTCATTGTCGGATTCTGGGTGCAGCGTATCGGCGCATTCACATTCGAAACACCGACACACATGTTGCAGCCGATACATTCGCGAATATCATCTATGCGGCCTTCTTCGATCTTGCGCGGCAGAAACGGATCAGCAATCGAAGGCCGTGCGGCGCCGATCATGTCCAGCAGTCCCTTGTTGATAAGCGACACCATTCGATCCGGCGATGTATAACGCCCTACCCCGACAACCGGCTTCGATGTGTGCTGTTTCACAAAGGCTGTATAGGGTTCCTGGAAACCTTCTTCGGCGAACCGCGACACCTGAGAATCGTTGACCCAGTCACTGACATTGACGTCCCAGAGATCAGGCAGTTCACCCAACATCTCCATGACTTGCCGGCCTTCACGCTCAGCAATCACACCCTCGTCACCCAACAGTTCGTCGACCGCAAATCGCACTGCAACACCACAGGTATCGCCAACAGCTTCTTTCGTATCCTCGATCAGTTCCCGAAGCAGACGGGTGCGGTTTTCGATCGACCCGCCATACTCATCGGTGCGCTGGTTGTGACGTGGCGAGAGAAAATGCATGGCAAGCGACAGATCATGCGCGGCATAGACAATGACAATATCGTAGCCTGCGGTCTTGGCGCGAACGGCAGCATTTCGATGCCAGCGCCTGTAGGCAGCGATGTCGGATTTATCCATCTCCCGCGCCTGGGTTGGAAAATCGTGGTGCACCGGGCGGGGAGAAGGCGCCATTGGCGCCTCTCGGGTTACCTCGTTGCCGCCGTAATACCCCATATGCGTCAGCTCAATGCCCGCAAGTCCACCATGGGCATGCACCTGATCACACATGCGTGCAAGAGTGGGGATATCCCGGTCATCCCACAGCCGAATTTCGCGATTGGTCGCAGAAGTCGGGTGAATGTCACATTGCTCCGTGCACACAACCGCCCATCCGCCTTCGGCCTTCACGCCGCGCATGACCGCCATGGAGGTTGGATGCAGGCGCCCCATGCCGTTGCAGTGCGGGACCTGATAAAACCGGTTACGCGCCGTCACCGGGCCAATCTGCACCGGTTCAAACAAAACATCGTATCTTGGATCGCGGCTCATCGGGCCTCCCTGCTTTAACTCAACGACCGCCACTGACGTCATAAGTGAACCCGGTCACGTAAGAAGCTTCTGCCGAACACAGCCAGACGACCATGTTCGCAACTTCCTCGGGCTCCCCTACACGGCCGAGCGGCACGCCCTTTCTGGCAATTTCATTTACCTCATCCATCCCCATGCCGTCATCGAAGATTTCAGTACGGGTGAGACCAGGACGCACACAGGCCACGCGAATGCCGTCAGGCCCAACTTCCCGTGCCAGACCTTTCGTGAAGCCGTCGACAGCACCTTTCGTGGATGTATAAGTGACATCGAGAGGCAAACCGCCATAGCGCGAGGCGATAGAGCCGATATTCACAATTACGCCGCCAGCGCCACCGGACGATGTTGCCATGCGCTTGATGGCCTCCCGCGCGCACAGGATGGTGCCGAACACATTGACCGCAAAGAGATGGTGAAGACGTGCAACATCCAGATCACGCACCGGCACCTCATAGTCGATGCCTGCATTGTTGACCAAAGCCGTCACCGGTCCCAGCCGGGTATCCACTTCTTCAAACATCGAGACAATCTGTGCCTCATCAGCAACATCAGCCTTAACCGCAATCGCGGAACCACCATTGCCGGTGATCTCCGCAACCAGTTCTTCCGCCTTGTCGCGCGTCCGTGAATAGTTGATGCACACGGCGTACCCTGCGGCGGCTGCCCGCTGAACAATGGCGCGGCCAATTCCCCGCCCGCCACCGGTCACAATCATCACACCCGACATTGCTAACTCCCCTGCATTTCATCACTTGTGTACCAGCAGACGAAAGCAGCAAAGCAGGCAGTAAGTCGTTACCCGCAGAATGAAGCCGTCAGCCGCAGCTTGGTTCAACGTGCCACTTAGGCAGACCCCATCTCGTCGTGTTTCGGCAATTCATCTTCCGGCGTGTACCAGTCGACTTTTGAACCGTAAAAGAAATGGCACTCCGGGCGGACACCCGGATCACTGTCCAGTGAGCCTGCGGGAACATTGACAAACGGGGCACCCGCGGCCTGTCGTGGCAGGGACGATCCGCAGGTGTCACAGAAGGAATGTCCGAACGCTTTAGCACCTGGCAGATCAAATCGAACCAAGTGTTCACTGCCCTTGGTGAAGGATAGTTTTTCTGGCGCCACGAACAGGTTGGTGGCATGTACCGCGCCTTTCGCCCGGCGGCAGCGGCTGCAATGGCAATTGCGCATGAACTCCGGTTCGCCCGTAAACTCGAACTCCACCGCTCCGCAAAGGCAGCCGCCGGTAACAACACCCTCTCGTGTGGCGGGGGCTGCAGGCCCTGGCATCTCCTCACCACCACCGGGGTAGCTGTCATGTTGCTTGTGATCATCAACGATGGTGTGCCAGGGAGCCTTTGATGTAACCAGAATGTGCTCAATTTCAGAGCTGCCAATATCACCCTCCAGCATGCCTGCGGGCACACTAACCGTATCGCCCTCGCCGTCTGGAACCACTGAGCCACAAATCTTGCAGAAGCGCCGTTCCAGAAATTCAGAAGATGCATAGCCGACAATCAGATCGCTGCCGGATATCCAGCGAAACCGCTCGACAGGAACGTCGGCGTAAGTCGCAAACGAAGCGCCATGAGCCTTGCGGCACATGGAGCAGTGGCAGTGGTGCATATGTTCAATGTCACCCTCGACTTCGAAGCTGACACCCCCACACAGACATTTACCTGTAGCCATCACATTACCCTTTGAACGCGACCATCGGTCGTAAATTTCGCAAAACAGCAATCACGCCGCTTCCTGGGGCTCGGCGTAGCCTTTGTAGTTTTCGATGTAATACGCCGGTGGATTGGCAACCTCCTGCACAGAGGGCCGTTGCCACATGGAGGCAATCCAGCGCTTGAGGCGCGGACACTCTGATGGG
>JAJFHB010000263.1 GCA_021775795.1 Hyphomicrobiales bacterium
CCTATCGCCAGATTTGTGCGCAGGTGGCCCGCGAGTTCAACCTCATCGCCTGCTTCATGACTAAGCCGTTTATGGGTGTGTCAGCTTCGGGCTGCCACCACAATATGTCGCTCTGGTACAATGGCGAAGACAAGATCAGACGATGTGGCAATGATCTGGATAATTTGCCTGGCATGGCTGAAAACTACATGTATGTCTCCGGCGGTGAAAACACCTTTATGCCCGACGGCGACGACCCTCAGATGCCGGGCAAGTTCGGGCTTACCGCAATCGGAGGCATTGTTCACCATTTGCGGGCGCTCACTGCCATCGGCTCTCCGACAGTGAATTCATACCGCCGGCTCTGGGACACAGGCTTCTGGGCACCGGTGTTTGCCGACTGGGGCTTCCAGAACCGCACCACAGGACTTCGCGTTTCCGCACCGGGCCGGTTCGAGTACCGGTCAGTGGATTCCATGGTGAACCCCTATCTGATGGGATCAACCATTCTTGCAGCCGCCGGCGACGGCATCGACAAGAAGCTCGATCCGGGCGAGCCGGAAGAGCGCAACATCTACGAAGCCATCAAGGCCGGCAAGCAGGTCAAGAAGCTGCCGATGTCGCTTGGCGAGGCTCTTGATGCGCTGGCTGACGACAAGGTGGTCCAGAAAGGCCTGCCAGGCGAGATGTACCGGCTCTACCATGAATACAAGTGGGATGAGTGGGAGCGTTTCATGCACACGGTCACCGAGTGGGATCAGGATACCTACATGGACTGCCTGCCCTAGCGGAAGCTTCATAACTTGGTCCCGGCGGCAGGCATGCCGTCGGGAATTTTCCCTCCAAATGATCAGGAGACAGAACAGCTATGTGTGGAATTGCGGGACTAATTCATCGCAAAGGCACCGGCGACATCGGCCAGGAAATGACGTCGATGCTGCAGGCACTGAAGCACCGGGGGCCCGACAGTACGGGTTTTGCCATCTATGGCACGCCGGAAAGCAATCAGTTCATTTTGCGGTTTAAAGTTGCGGAGCAGGAAGACCTGGCCTCTGGCTTCAAGATCCATGACGAGATCAAGCAGCGGCGCGCCATCGTGGATGAGCGCCTTGTATCGCTTGGCGTCAAAATTCTCGAGCAGGAAGACGCCACGCCTTATGCCTACCGCTATACCATCGCGTTTGATGGCGACATGAAGAAGCTTGCCGATTACGTGGAAGATGTTGAGGGAGCCGAAATTCTCTCCATGGGTGGTGCGCTTGAGCTCATCAAGGATCTGGGTGATGCAACGGTTGTATCAGATCAATATGAGCTTGGAGATTTCACCGGCACACACGGCATCGGCCATACGCGCATGGCAACAGAGTCGGACGTTGATATCCGCTCTGCCCACCCCTATTGGGCTTATCCCTACAATGACATTGCCGTGGTCCATAACGGCCAGATCACCAACTACTGGCTGATGCGCCGGGAAATGGAACGTAAGGGCCATCGCTTCATGTCGAATTGCGACAGTGAATTGCTGGCTGTTTACACAGCTCACAATCTCGAGCAGGGCGCCAGCCTTGAAGACTCTCTCAAGAGTTCCATTCAGGACATCGATGGTGTCTTCACCTACCTGGTGGCAACCCAGGACGCATTGGGCATGGCCAAAGACACGATGGCTGCAAAGCCCATGGTACTTTATGAGGCGGACGACATCGTCGCGCTTGCCTCAGAGGAAGTTTCGATCCGCAGTGTTGTTCCCCATGAGATCGACACCTGGGATCCCTATGATGAGGAGGTCCGGGTATGGCGGACATGAACACACAGGATCAAGCCTCCCAGGAAATGGGGCTGCACACTGAGCAGCTTTCGGGACGCAACCAACAGGTCTTTTTTGATCTCGATGCGGAAGGCGGTTTTGCCTACGAAGATTCCTTCCTCGTCGATTTCAACAAGCGTGGCGAAGTTGATGCCGCCGATATGGACGCCAAACAAGTCAATATCCGTATCCGCGAATTGATGGCTGAAGGGTATGGCACGATTGTGCTGAAAAACCCGGGCGCAAAACACTCACTTGCCGTGGGCATTCTCAACAAGCTCAATCTCATCATCGAAGGCAGTCTTGGCTATTTCGGATGCGGTCTTGTTGACGGCCCGAACATTCGCATCAAAGGCCGCGTGGGCTGGTCATGTGCAGAAAACATGATGGCTGGAACACTTGTCATCGAAAAGAACGCAGGCTCGACCTTTGGCGCTGCGATCAGAGGCGGGGATCTCGTCTGTAAGGGCTCGGTTGGATCGCGCACCGGCATCGACATGAAGGGTGGAACAATCCTGGTCGGTGGCGATACAGGCGCATTTTCCGGTTTCATGATGCAGCGCGGCCGCATGGTCGTGTGCGGCAACGCCGGCAAAAACCTTGGTGACAGCATGTATGACGGCACCATTTTCATAGGCGGTGAAATCCAGGATCTGGGCGTCGATGCAGTGCCGGGTGAACTTACTGACCTCGACAGGCAATGGCTGACGCGGAAACTCTCGATGTACGAGATGGTGCCGGAAAAAGGCGTCGACCACTTCACCAAGATCGTCGCGGGCAAACAGCTCTGGAACTACGACAATCTTGAGCCGACGGAAAAGAAAATCATTCTGTGAGCCATGGGGACAAAAACATGACGGACAGCAAAGAAACCGGTCTTGCCCGGATCGAGGAAGAAAAGAAGTACCGCCTCGGCCAGAGCCAGATATTCACACCAGCGGTCATGAACGACATCCACGTAAAGGCCGAACTTGGCCGTTACCGGATGCGGGGATTTTCGCTTTTCAAGAAAATCCCGCACTGGGATGATCTTACTTTTCTTCCCGGTACCCTGACACGCTTCGTCATCGAGGGTTACCGCGAAAAGTGTGAAACGCAGACAATCATCGGCCCACGGGCAAAGCGCCCAATCGTGCTGGATATTCCGGTCTACATCACGGGCATGAGCTTTGGCGCTCTTTCCTATGAGGCCAAGATT
>JAJFHB010000264.1 GCA_021775795.1 Hyphomicrobiales bacterium
ATGATAACGGTCTGGCGATCTTCATTGATACCCTCAGTAAACCAGCGGGAATAGCCATCGGAATCGTCACTCAGGTACCACACCCATTCATCGTAGCTGGCGCCGGAAACATCGGGACCTGTGTCGATCAGGATCATGCCGACGAGCTTGTCTGAGCCGAACTGGTCAAGATAAGCCAGCTGTTCAGTGACGCCATAGGACCAGCCGGCAAGGATGATTTTTTCCAAACCAAGCGCGTCAATAAGGGCCGCGAGGTCGCGACCGTGCTGCTGGTACGTGTGACCTTCCACCGGGTTTGATGAGCGCCCCTGACCGCGCGGGTCGTAAGTCATCGCGGTATAATCTGTTGAGCCCTCGAAGTGCGCCAACTGATGCACGAAAACATCCGTCGACATTGTCCAGCCGGGAATGAAGATGATTGTGGTGTCGCCGCTTCCAGATTTTTCGTAGTGGATCGTCAGCTCTGAATTCAATTGGATATATTCTGCCCGTGCCGTGACCGTCCATGACAGCCCCAGGCAAACTACGATCAGAGCGAGCGCCTTTTGATACTTGGTCATTGTGCTTACTTCCATATTGAGTTTGCGGTGCCCACAAAAGATGCCCGTTTGCTGCACCGGATGCGGCACAGTTTCGTCCAAAACTGATGTAGGGTGGTATCCGATTTGCGCAAAGCTTGGCCGCTTTTGAAGCAAATTGAAGAAGCTGTAACAGCGGAAAAGCTTAATGAGCATGCATCTGAAACTGGAGGACCGCACTTTCGAAGACATCGACGACGAGGCAAAATGCATGGTCGGGTACAATCAAAGGTACCAGCAACTCTCCAGAGGTTCATTCCAAGGTCACTACAAGGCAGCTCACCTTGGGACTCAGATGATATTGTATTTCGAACAGAACAATCAGGTGCTCGATCAATCGGGCGTTACGCCGGCTGACAGATACACCATCATCTTCCTCTTGAATGAGGGAGTTCCCACAAGAATGAACGGTCAGGATTTTACGCAAGACGATCTGTTTATCTGTGGGCCGCAGTCTACATTTGACACGATTGGCTTGCCATTGAACGACGATTTGGGCGCCAATGGCTTGGGACCGCATTTTGTGGCAATCAGCATCGACCAGAATTACTTCGAGGCGGCGGTGCTGGGAAGCGAGCGGGACGGCGAGGCTTGTTCCGTGATCAGAAAGCACGGTGTGCGTGAGACACGACGGCAGAATGTCTTGTCGATTCGATACAATATCGCTCAGTTCATGTCCGAATTTTATCGTTCAGGGCACGGCGCGGTGTCAGCGGCGCTGGCAGCCCGCGCGTCAATTTCAGAGATGCTTTTCAGCCACATTTCCAGGATCATGCAGGGTCCGCTGCAGCCGCAGGAAATCCTCTCGCCGCCCAGGGCGTATCGGGTGACAAGGCAAGCCCGCGAATATCTGGATGCCCATCACGATGCAGATGTTTCGATAAGCCGATTGTGCCGGGAGCTGGACGTCAGCCGACGGAGTTTGGAGTATTATTTCCAAGATCAAGTCAGCTTGTCGCCGACTGCCTACCTACGCACCTTGCGCCTGAATGAAGTCCGACGAGCAATGCTTGCGTTTGAGAACGTCGATCGCTCGATTGGCGATTTGGCAGCAGAGGCGGGATTTTGGCACCCGAGCCGCTTCGCCTCTCATTATCGACTTCAGTTCGGCGAGCTGCCATCGCAAACACGCGAACGCGAGCGGATCCACGTACAATAAAAGTGATGTTTGCGGAATCCTCGTAGATGAGCGAGCACCGAAACGTGTGAAGCGCTCTAATCCCCAAACATACGGCTGCGCTTCTCGCGTACGCGTTCGGTCGCTTCCTGGGTGCCGTCATGGAAGGTGCCAAACCACTTGTCCCACGGCATCTCGTCGGTACCGTAGTTGCATTCGAAATAGCGGTGCTGGAGCTGGTGAAAGAAATAGCCGAGATCCATCCGGTTTTTGTCCTTCACCAGCAAGCCTTCGAAACCTGAATGTGAGAAAGCCGCGGCAAGTGAATTGAACTGCAGATGAAAGAGTATGTGAATTGGATGCGAGGGGATGACGAAATGGATCAGAACCGAGCTGAAGTAAAAGACATGCTCAACCGGATGCATGGATATGCCGGACCACGGGCCGATATTGCTGTTCCGATGATGAAGCGAGTGCGCAAGCTTGTAGAGCGGGGGCCAATGCAGCATGCGATGAATCCAGTAGAAGTGCATTGAATACCAAAGCGGGATGAGAACAAAGAGAAGCGCAAACCACACCGGACTATCGTCCCAGGTGAGATACGGCGCGTGGCCATTGGCGTAGGACCACATCATGATCACTTCATAGATGGTCCAGATGGTCACACCGCTCGCCAGAGACCAGAACATGTTGTCCTTGACCTGATCCTTGAAACTGAAAGCGCGATGGTTGCGGACCAGTTCTCTTGCATCAAACCGCAGGTTTTTCCCCTGTTTTGCATAGGTATAGAAATAGAGGTGCATGGCACCGGTCACGATGGTGAACAGCGCAAGGTTGCGGGCGAACATGGCCAGCATCCAGTCGGCTGAAAACTCGCTGCTGCGCTCGAGGGCGGGCTGCAGGTAGAACCATGAAATCAGCGCTGTCGCCACGATCACGACACGGCCGGTGAGAGCCAGCCAGTAGCTTGCAAGTGTTTTGACGATCGTCACCGGGTTCGGCGGCCAGGCAAAGATCCGCGCATTTGTCAGCGGCAGATCAGGATGCCAGTTCCAGGTTCGGGAACTGGGAAGTGTCACTTTACCGGCTGCTTCTTTGGTGTCTTCAGGCGTCGACATTTTCTCTCAACTTTCAGGCTCAAATGGTTTTGTCGTTTCGATCATTGATCATTACTCATCGATCCGGGGCATCAGCCGCCAATTGTGGCACCGCCTTCCATCGGAAGGTTTGCTCCGGTGATGAACCCGGCATGGGCAGATGCAAGATAGAGGATTGCGGTGGCGACTTCTTCTGACGTTCCGATCCGCTTCACCGGATACTGTTCGCGCTGCCGGGCGATGCCCTCATCTTCATTGCCGTCAATGGCAAAGCCCGCCCGTGACATGTCCGTTTCAATGACGCCGGGGCAGACGCTGTTCACCCGGACCTCGGGTGCGAGTTCTATCGCCATGGAACGGGTGAGATTGACGACGGCACCCTTTGACGCACAGTAGGCGGATGTATCGGAATAGCCGGCAAGGCCGGATTCTGATGCCACATGGACGATGCTGCCGCGCGCTTTTCGCAGAGCCGGCACGGCGGCGCGGCTGCAAAAGAACAGTCCTTTGAGGTTTGCGTTTAAAACGTAATCCCAGGTGTCTTCATCTGTGTCGGTTATCGATGCCCGGGCAAAGACGCCTGCGTTATTGACGAGGACATCCAGTCCTCCCAACTGTTCAATCGCCAGCGCCACAACTGCA